>CALKLC010000043.1 GCA_937991975.1 uncultured Spirochaetales bacterium
AAAAGACCAGAAATGTCTATAACGGTGCTGGAAGCTTCAAAAGATAAAGCGAAAGCACTTTCTCAACTTTTTCCTGACGTCACTATTATAAATCGCGACATTGGAGAAGAGGATGTTCTTGAACAAGAAGAGTTTGCCAAACTCGATGTAGTGATATCAGTTACAGAATCTCAAAGCCTCAATTTAGTAAGCGCCATGATGGCGAAACATATTGGAGCAAAGAAAAGTATAGCCCTTGTGATCAACAATAGTTTCTTGAAGCTTTCTTCATCGTTGCAGATCGATCATGTGGTAAGTCTAAAGACCGCTGTGGTAAACTCTATCCTGAGGATTGTCCGTAAGGCAAATATCGAAACGATCCATACGTTCTACCAGGACGATTTTGAACTTTTAAGATTGACTTTAGCTCCCCATGCAAAACCCGTCGGCAAGCAAATAAAGGAACTTAATCTTCCCAAAGATGCATTGATTCTATTGATTCTGAGAGGCTCAGATAATATTGTTCCCTCTGGATCTACAGTTTTACAGGCTGGCGATCTATTAGGTCTTATAGCAAAAAAAGATGTAATCTCAAAATTAGAAAGTATCTTCGAGAGTACAGATGAACTTTAAAGCTATCTTCCGACTTCTCTCAGTATTATTACTGTTGATTTCTCTATTTCTTTTCATATCCTTTCTCGTTGGGTTGTATTACCATGAGTCCAATCGAGTACTGGAATCTTTCCTTACGCCTGTCCTATTTTCAATACTCTTTTTTATCTTCATGTTCAGTCTTTCCAGAGAAAAGGGCATTCCATACCTATCTCCCCGCAGTGGATTTCTCTTCGTAGCTCTATCGTGGATCAGTGCTTCGGCTTTGGGTGCAGTACCATTCTTTTTATCAGGAACGATACCCAGTTATACGGATGCCTTCTTTGAAACCATGTCCGGCTTCACTACCACAGGAGCATCGATTCTGACCGATATCGAGGCTTTACCTAAATCGATCCTTTTCTGGCGATCCACTACCCATTGGCTGGGGGGTATGGGAATTGTAGTGCTAACGGTAGCCATATTCCCCCTCTTAGGGTTTGGAGGACTCCATCTGATGGAGGCCGAAGCTCCTGGCCCTTCGGTGGACAAAATTACGCCTCGAGTGGCAGGTACTGCCAAGATTCTCTGGTTGATTTACCTGGGATTCACTGTTTTAGAAATAATTCTTCTGATGATTGGGGGGATGAACCTTTTTGATGCTACTACACATACATTTGGAACATTGGCTACAGGTGGGTTCTCTCCAAGGAATGCCAGTGTAGGGCATTATAAATCGACCTATATAGACGCAATCATTACCATATTTATGTTGATAGCGGGGTTGAATTTTTCCCTTTATTACAAATTATTACATGGGAAGATCCGCGAGGTAGCCAAAGACTCGGAAATGAAGACCTACTTTGGAATCTTTCTTATTGCCAGTGTACTCATTGCATATGACCTCATGGGTAAGAATTACGGAAGTTTCGGAGAAAGTTTCCGGTACGCTAGTTTTCAAGCGGCTTCGATCCTCACTACTACAGGGTTTGTCACCGCTGATTACATGCAGTGGTCCAACTTCGCTCAAGTTGTGCTTTTTGTGCTCTTTTTCATCGGCGGATGTGCAGGTTCTACGGGAGGTGGAATCAAGGTCATCAGGATTGTCACCCTGTTTAAAATGTCTATAACCGAGATGAAGTATCTAATCCACCCTCGAGGAATCTTTGGAATATTTGTGAATGGTCATTATCTAAAGAAGAATATCGTGTATGATATTGCTGCTCTTGTATTTCTCTACTTTGCCATCTTCTTCATTGTTACTGTCCTTGTCGCTACAGGAGGGTATGACATTATGACTTCTGCAGGGGCCACGATTGCTACCCTCGGAAACATCGGCCCGGGATGGGGAAAAGTAGGGCCGGTTTTCAACTATGCCTTTTTCCCGGATTACATCAAGTGGCTTCTTAGTATTACGATGCTCATCGGGCGATTGGAAGTTTACACAATCACAGTACTACTCACCCCCATGATGTGGAGAAGATAGACTAAAGCTGCATAGATTCTCCACGATGTGATGTGAACTAAGACAGCAGGAATAAAAAAACAGGGGGCCTCGAGGCCCCCTTGCTCTGAACAATCCGCAAACCTGACTAAATGCATCCCTCGATAGCTTCTTCAACTTAGGTGCCCGTTCACCTCAAAATGGCCGATCCGCCAGGTACTTGTAAGCTGCGTACTGGGCTTTTACATCCTGACGTGCCTGTTCGAGGAACTGTTGCGCTCTTTCCGGTTTTGCCTGCTTGAGGGAGCGATAACGGATCTCGTTGTACATGTAGTCGGCAGGATCCATCGTAGGTTCTTTCGAATCCAGCTGGAAGGGGTTCTTCCCTTCTTTTACCAGCAGTGGGTTGTAGCGATACAGAGGCCATATACCTGAGGTGACTGCAGCCTTCTGCTGATCCATCCCTTTCATCATATCGATTCCATGGGCAATACAGTGGGAGTATGCAATGATGATGGAAGGACCATCGTACGCTTCCGCTTCGAGGAAAGCTTTTATCGTTTGAATCCGATTGTATCCCATGGCAACTCGGGCGACATACACGTACCCGTAGCTCATCATCATCATGCCCAGATCTTTCTTCCGGATGGGCTTGCCGCCGGCAGCGAACTTTGCGATAGCGCCAAGGGGAGTTGCTTTGGACATCTGCCCTCCGGTATTGGAATACACCTCAGTGTCGAGGACAAGTACGTTTACATTCTTCCCCGAAGCCATTACATGATCCAGCCCGCCATATCCAATGTCGTATGCCCAACCGTCTCCGCCGAGAATCCAGATAGAGCGCCTGATTAGGTAGTCAGCTACAGAGAAAAGTTCTTTTGCTAGTGGATGCTTGTTATCTTTCAGTTCTTTTTTCAGATCCGCAACATAGGAACGCTGGATTTCGATCTCTTCGAAGGTGCTCTGTTTATTTTCTTTGATCTTGCTCAAAAGCTCTTTCTTTACTCCAGCTGAAGAATCGGAAAGTAGCCGATCGATCAGTTCTCGAGCGTATTCTCCCAGTTTATCGCTGGTAAGTCTCATTCCCAAACCGAACTCGGCGGCATCTTCGAATAGGGAGTTGGACCAGGCGGGACCTTTTCCATCCGGACGTTTACAGTATGGAGTAGTGGGCAGGTTTCCTCCGTAGATTGAAGAACATCCTGTTGCATTGGCAATAATAGCCCTATCTCCAAACAGCTGACTCATCAGCTTGACATAAGGGGTCTCTCCACACCCGGCGCAGGCTCCAGAGAATTCGAACAACGGCTGGAGGAGTTGGGTCCCTTTCGTAGTTGTGAGATTGAGGATTTTTCGATCTGGGTTGGGAATGGAGAGGAAGTACTCCCAATTGACCTTCTCTGTTTCCCGAAGGGGCGGTTGCGGTTCGAGATTGATCGCTTTACGATCCGTCTTCACGTTATTCACTTTCTTGTAGGCAGGACAGATGTTCACGCAGGCGCCACAACCTGTACAGTCTTCGGGAGATATTTGAATGGTAAACTTGAGTCCTGCAAACTCCTTCCCTTTTGCATCGGTACTTTTCCATGTCTTTGGTGCCTGTTCAAGGTACTTGGGATCGTACACCTTCATGCGAATTGTTGCATGGGGGCACACTGCCGAGCAGTCTCCACACTGGATACAAGTTTCCGGATCCCACACAGGAATGTATTCGGCGATATTGCGCTTTTCGTACTGTGTTGTAGCAGTGGGAAATGTTCCATCAGTAGGCAGTTTTGACACTGGAATTTTTTCTCCTCGGCCTGCAACTATCTCGCCGATCACTTCTTTTACGAACTGAGGAGCAGAGTCGGGAACCGAAGCCAGCATTCGTTTCTTACTCGTCACCTGTTTGGGATACTTTACCTCTTTTACGCCAACAAGGGCTGCGTCGATTGTAGAAATGTTTGCTTCTACGATATCCTGGCCTTTCTTTCCATAGGTTTTCTCGATGTATTTCTTGATAAGATCGATGGCTTGTTCCTCGGGTAATACACCAGAAATCTTGAAGAAGGCCGTCTGCATGATGACGTTGATTCGGCCCCCCATTCCCTTTTCCTCTGCAATTTTCATTGCATCGATTACATAGAACTTCAGATTTTTATCGATGATCTGTTTCTGCACCTCTTGCGGTAGATGATCCCACACCTCTTCTGGCCCATAGGGAGAGGCGAGTAGGAATGTACCACCCGGAGCTGCATTCTCCAGCATGTGTACCTTTTCGATGAACGAGAACTTATGGCATGCAACGAATTTTGCCTGGTTGATCAGGTAAGTGCTCTTTATGGGTTTTTTCCCGAACCTTAGATGAGAAACAGTGGTTGTACCTGCTTTCTTGGAATCGTAAACGAAGTACCCCTGGGCATAGTTGTCAGTAGCTTCGCCGATGATCTGGATGGAGTTCTTGTTTGCCCCGACTGTACCATCCGAACCCAATCCATAGAATAGGGCAGTATGGACACCTTCGCTGGGAAGGTGGAAGTTCTCATCCCAATCGAGACTCGTATATGTGAGGTCATCGATGATTCCCACGGTGAAATGATTCTTTGGTTCGTTGGATTTCAAATTATCCAGTACGGCTTTTGCCATTGCAGGGGTGAACTCAAAACTCCCCAACCCATACCGACCGCCCACCACTTTGGGGTACCCTTTGAACTTGGAATTACCCGACCCCATCACTTCACCGATGGCAGTTCGGACATCCTCATACAGAGGTTCACCAATGGCGCCAGGTTCCTTTGTCCGATCCAATACGGCAATGGCTTTGACCGTGGCAGGAAGGGCATCTACGAAAGCTTTCATATCGAAGGGGCGGAACAACCGTACCTTCAGTACCCCTACCTTTTCCCCTTTGGACATGAGGTACTCCACGGTTTCTTCCATACAATCAGCACCGGATCCCATCAGAATCGCAACCCGTTCTGCATCCGGCGCGCCCACATAATCGAACAGCCGGTACGACCTTCCGGTGAGTTTAGCAAACCTGTTCATTTCTTCTTGCACAATACCGGGAACGGCCTGGTAGTATTTGTTGCAGGTTTCCCGAGCGGTGAAAAACACATCCGGGTTCTGGCTGGTTCCTCGGAGTAAGGGATTCTCAGGATTTAAGCCTCTCTGCCGATGGGCATGCACCAATTCCGGTGAGATCATTTCCTTCATGATCTCATAGGGTATTTCCTCTACTTTCTGTACCTCGTGGGAGGTGCGGAATCCATCGAAGAAATGGAGGAAGGGAACCCGACTCCGTAGCGTAGCCTCCTGGGCTATGAGGGCGAAATCCATCACCTCCTGCACGTTGTTCGAAGCTAACAGGGCAAACCCTGTAGATCTAACTGCCATTACATCCGAATGATCACCAAAGATGCTCAATGCATGGGTTGCCACTGCTCGGGCAGCGATGTGAAACACTGTGGGAGTGAGCTCGCCTGCAATCTTGAACATGTTCGGGATCATGAGGAGAAGACCCTGGGATGCGGTAAATGTAGTGGTAAGGGCCCCTGTTGTAAGGGCACCAT
Organism: uncultured Spirochaetales bacterium; assembly: GCA_937991975.1. GTDB lineage: Bacteria > Spirochaetota > Spirochaetia > DTKZ01 > DTKZ01 > DTKZ01. The sequence continues at coordinate 5,569 of CALKLC010000043.1, forward strand.
GAACTGACCCAGCCGCACCCGCTTCGCTCTGAAGTTCTACCACTGTAGGCACGGTTCCCCAGATATTCGTTTTGCCCTGGGCGGAAAACATATCCGCCAGTTCCCCCATAGGGGATGAAGGTGTAATCGGATAGATGGCGATTACTTCGTTCGTCGCATGGGCAACATAGGCTGCTGCCGTGTTCCCATCGATCGTGACCATTTTTTTGGTTGACATCTTAAACCCTCTCAATACATGGGATTGTGTAATACAGAAGCTTTAGTAACTTTTGTCACACTATACCCCCTTTTTGCTTATGATGCAATACTTACTTTCCTGATCGACAACTTCAGTTTCTAGAGGGGAGGGGGATGCTTAGCACTGATGCGTCGAACACCATCGGGTATCAGCTTTAAGTGAGGAAATATTATTTTGAGAGAGGTTCCCATCTGTATTGCAGGATGTACAATTCATCAGGAAGTTCCCGATTATCTGCCAGACGGATCTGTTTACGCATTAGTAAGCCTTCCACTTTGACACGAGTGCCAATATAGGAGCGAATTCGATCCCTCGGCTCGGCTTCAAGATAGTAGATCCTATTCTGGGTGTCCATCAAACAAAGCCTGGTGAAGGGCTCGTTCCCTACCAGCCGAAGAATTCCCTCGATTTTGATGGATTGAAGGGTAGAAGAGGATTCACCTGTCTCCTGGTTCGAAGCTTCTCGAGAAGGCATGGAATACGAAAAGGATACCATACGTAGGATAAGAACAGTCACCAGTACGACTATCCATGGTTTCATAGGAACAGTATACTCCCTTTTCTAGATATGATCGATGTATATACCGATGGGGGGTCGAGTGGGAATCCCGGCCCTGGAGGATGGGCTTTTCTCGTTCTGTATCCTGACGGTTCGCAAGTGGAACGCTCGGGTGGAGCCAGAGAAACAACCAACAACCGAATGGAACTGGAAGCAGTAATACACGCTTTTGAGTTCCTTCGTGATACCCAGAATTCTGCCCCTCAAAAGGCAGAGACCAGCAAGGCTATCAACCTCCATACGGATTCACAGTACGTACAGTTAGGTATCAGTCGCTGGATTCATACATGGCTTCGAAATGGATGGAGGACAAGCGATCATAAGGCAGTGAAGAACCAGGAGCTCTGGAAAAGACTGCTGGAGTTGGCCCCCCATTTTCAGGTACGCTGGGTTTGGATCAAAGGGCATGCGGGACATCCTCACAATGAACGGTGTGATTGGTTAGTCCAGGAAGAAATAAGGAAAATCAAAGAAACACAAGCAAACTCCACAAATAACACGTAATCTACAGTATGGAACTGTACGGTTTTGCCGCCAGCGGGTATGAAGGCATGGTGGTAGCGATAGAGGTGGATATCCGAAGGGGTATTCCCGGAATGGATATTGTGGGGTTGCCTGGTTCTGCCATTCGGGAAGCCCGGGATAGGATTCGTGTAGCGGTTCGTAACTCAGGGTTAAGTTTTCCCCGGGATCGGATCCTGATAAATCTATCCCCTGCAGATGTGCCAAAGGCGGGTACCTCGTATGACCTTTCCATTGCATTGGCGGTTCTCGATGCTTCTGGACAAATCTCCCCTGGCGTTCAATCTCTCAGGATCATGGTACTCGGGGAGTTGCTTCTTTCTGGAGTCGTTAGACCTGTACCGGGAGTGTTACCTGCAGTGATCGCAGGGCTGGAGGAGGGAATCGAGATTTTTCTTGTGCCGGAAGAGAATCGGGCTGAGGGATGTGCTGTAGGGAAGGGTAGGGTGTATGGAATCGGATCCCTCAAAGAGGCAATCCATCTGCTGACCCTCATCGGAGAAGGGAAGGATGCTCCTCAACCTATGTTTGGAAGCCGAAAACCGATGGCCATCCATCCAGATTATGCGGACCTGCAGGGAAAGGCACTGCTAAAACGGGTAATCGAAGTTTCAGTAACAGGTAGACACTCTCTTCTGCTATTTGGGCCACCAGGAGGGGGGAAAACCATGGCTGCCGTTCGTATTCCCTCCATTGCGCCCCCCCTCTCGAGGGAGGAATCGTTGGAAGTAACCCGAGTCCATTCTCTGGCAGGAGTTTTGCCATCGGGGAGTAGCTTGATGGAAGAACGACCCTTTCGAGCCCCCCATCATGGGGCATCTTTAGAAGGGATCCTGGGGGGTGGAAGGAACCTGTCGGTAGGAGAGATCTCTTTAGCCCATACAGGCACCTTGTTTCTCGATGAGGCGCCGGAGTTCGGCCGGAGGATTCTACAGGGATTACGGGAACCCCTGGAGGAAGGAATGGTGAGGGTGGTTCGAGCGGGGAAACGGGAGATGTTCCCTGCAGATGTGCATCTAGTTCTGGCGATGAACTCCTGTCCCTGCGGGAACCTAGGAAAGGAAAAGGCAGTGTGCCTTTGCAGTGAAATGGAGATCGATCGATACTGGAGACGATTGGGGGGTGCTCTGATGGACAGGATCGATATGCGGTTTCCTGTATCTCCCAGGAACGAGGAGTGTGTGCCGTGGGATAATCGAACCAGTAAAGAAATGAAAGAAGAGGTACGGAGGGCAACTGAATATCAAACAAAACGGAACGAAGTGTTTGGATTGCGGTTCAACAACCGGCTTTCTTTTGTACAGGCACAGAGAATCTGCAGGATGGAAGGGGAAACGGAACGCTTTTTCTGGGAAACTGGAAGGACGCTGGGACTTTCGGGTAGGGGCCTCGTATCTGTCCTGCGGATTGCCCGTACCATCGCAGACCTGGGTACACGGGAAAGGATCGAAAAGGAAGATCTACTCGAGGCCTTTCAATATAGGAGGTATGGGGAGGGTGATCTGTACTGGCCTACAGGGGGAGCCTACCCGCTAACTCTCGAAAGGTTTGCACTCGCAGAAGTGGATGCCAACGGTTAAAGAGGATAGTTCCTTATACCGAAGTAAGAAGCAGGATGCGAAGGACACTTCTAATTGTTTTCGTTTTGTGGATAGTTGGACCGGGCTACAGTGAAGTACCTGCGCGGGATCCTGTATTGATCTGGGCTGCCGAACACAATCTAATGGAAATTGCGCAAAAACTGCTGGAAAAAGGGATCGATGTAAATCAGAGGGATCATTTTGGGAACACTCCCCTCCATAAGGCTGTGCGGTACCCGGAGATGGTAAAACTTCTTTTGGATCATGGGGCCCTGGTAAATGCAAAGAATTTGCTGGGAGAAACTCCCCTTCATCTGGCAGTTCCCTACAGGGATTCGGTAGAACTCCTCCTTTCCAGGGGAGCGGATAAGAGACTGAAGAATTTTGCAGGTCGTACTCCCATTGACTACTGTATGGACCAGGGAACTCACTCCTATAATCGAAAGGTGATGGAAATTCTTCTTCGATAATTAGCAGGATCTCAAATATTCAGAAAATCAATAGACAAGATTTTCCCAAGGCGGTAAGATAATTGCAATCATTCGACAAAGGGTTCAGGAGTACAGGGATGAAGAGAACGTACATATTCTTATTCGCAATATGCTTGATCGGTTTTCTGATGGCTGAAAGAGTATCAGCCCAATTTGCTGCGGATCCTAACGATGCTTTGTATCAGGATCTATCCCTCTGGGAAGGGAAGGGGATTCTACGGCATTTACCCGTATTACGACCGTATCCGCCCCAGGTGATTCTTGAAGCGTTGGAACAGGTGGTGCAGAAAGGGAACCGAGAAGATGCTACAAAGGCAAAGGGGTATCTATCAGAGTTCAAAAAAAGTTACAAAGTCCATCTGGAGGCAGGTTTAACTGCCAGATACACGGGAGACGACTTCTACGGCGATGGGTATGGAAAGATTGAGGCAGGTGGATGGATCCATGACATGATGTATCTGGAATGGCGACTCCAGGGGCTTGTGATGGACAACACGAGCGGTTTCGTCCTGCCCTTAGGACAGCGTACAGGGGTAGACATCTTTGATGTATGGGCAGACGTGACAGTGAAGGGAAGGCAGCTCAACCTCCGGCAGAGCCAGGTGGTGGATTTTGCCGTTGGTACTTCCAACATCTATTTCAAAGCTGGGATTGAGAGGAACTCCTTCGGCCCCTTTTATGGAGATAGCGTAGTGTTGAGCCCGGATGCTCCCCATGCGGGACATTACTCCTTTGTGTGGCGGAACAACTGGTTTTCTTACTCCACGGTTCTGCTCGAGATCGCAGCCACCAGTTACCTGCACGAGGAGGTGCCCGAGAAGTTCCCTGATAAACACCTCATCCTGCAGTCCTTCAACTTTTACCCATACTCTTGGCTGGAACTGGGATTCTTCGAAACGGTAGTATGGGGCAAGCGGTTTGATCTGAACTATCTACTTCCCTTCAAGGAACTCTTCTATGCCCAGTCCATGGCCGGA
>CALKLC010000044.1 GCA_937991975.1 uncultured Spirochaetales bacterium
CGCTTTTTCCGGGTGGTTGGCCGACCGATTCGGGTTGAGCAGTGTGTTCTGGGCAATGGGGGTCTGTTACATAGCTGCGATGTTCACGATGTATGGGGCGGAACTTCAGAGTGGTAAGCCGAAAGGGTAACGGTAAAACAGGTATGTCCAGGGGAGCTCTCGAAGGTGATGGAACCCCCATGTTCACGCACGATAGACCGGCAAATTTCGAGCCCGATCCCCATCCCTTCTTCATGTTTCTTCGTGGTAAAGAAAGGCTCGAAAATGAAGGGTTTTATTTCCTCAGGGACTCCGGGGCCATTGTCGATGATGGAAACCGAAACGGTCGATCCTTCCTCTTTCGTTTCTATGATCAGCTCTCCCTGATAATTCATCGCCTGTAAGGCGTTGTTGATCAGGTTCAGCCATACCTGGGTAAGCTGCGCCGAGGACCCCCACGCTCGTACGCCTCCATACCTGCGTATGATCCGTACACCGTCTTTCATGCGGTTCTGGAGGAGAACCAGTACGGTCTCGATATCCTGTTCCACCTCGACGATCCCCTGTTCTGCCTGTAGCTCAGCCTTTAAGTACCGGCGGAGGGCCTGAACCACCGCAGATGCTTTCTGGGCAGCTAAATCGATCACCAGAATGGAACGGAAAATATTGAGGCTCTGGCTTACATGATGGAGGAGTTCCCTCTTGTATGGATCCTTTAACCCCAGGATGAGGATATCGAGGTAGGAGGATAGGGAGGGGGATAGGTCTTGCAGGAGTTCGGCTGCTTCCTCGGGGTCATAGACCCCTGCATCTCTCAACTGGTTTGTAAGTAAGGCAGTCTCCTCTTCCGAAGGAAGGGTAGTAAAAGCAGAGGTAGAACGGATGGTTTTGAAAACCCAGAGGTAGAACTCCCGGTCTTCTTCCGGCAAGGAGCAAAAATAGGGAAGCTCTTTCTCTATGAAGTGTTCCATCAGCTGGGCCAGGGAATGGGTCGAGGAGAGGATCGCTCCCAGGGGAGTATTCAGCTCATGGGCTACTCCCGCAGATAGCCTGCCCAGGACTGAAAGTTTCTCTGCCGCTAGGAGGCGTTCCTGGGTTTTAGTAAGGTTGTCGAGAACGTTCCGTAGCTCTTCGTTTGCTTTCTGGAGATCCCCGGTTCGTTCTTCGACGCGGTTTTCAAGCTCCGTATTGAGTGCCCGTATCTCTTCTTCCCTTTCTTTCAGAGTGGTGATATCGATTGTGGTGCCTAACACTCCAATGATTTCTCCCTCTACATTCTTCAGGGGGATCTTGGTGGTCAGGTGCCATACTTTCCTTCCATCAGCCAGGAGGTGGGTATGTGTCAATCCGATTTTTGTTTGTCCTGACTGTATCACCTCTCGATCCTCTGCACGGTACAACTCGGCTTGATCTCTCCAGGGCATATCGTAGTCGGTCAGGCCTATAAGATCGTCAATGGTTTCCTTTCCTGTGTCCATTAAGAAGAGTCGATTGCATCCCTGGAACTTTTGGTCTAAGCCCTTCCAGAACACTTTCACCGGAATAGTATCGAGGATTGTACGAATGAAGCTGTTCGTTTCGGCCAGCTGCTTTTCTCTTTCCTGGATGGCTCCAACCATGGATTGAAACATGGTTCTAAGGGTTTCCATTTCCCGGAACCGCTGGGGGGGGATCCTCAGGGTGTAATTTCCCCTGGAGATAGCTTCTAAGTTCTCTATGAAGGGCTTGAACTCTTTGGACACTTCACGACTCACTTGCCGGGAAAAGAAAAGAGCCAGAATAGAGAATACACCCAGGAACACGATTCCCCATGCAAGAAGGAAATAGAAAGAAATTTGAGCCTTCTTTTCCTCCTGTACCACCCCTACCACCCAACCGGACTCTTCTACCGGTGCAGTAGTCATGATCATTCTGCCTTCTCCAAAGATGGGGGATTCCACAACCGAGAGGGAAGGACTTTGTCCGTTCAGTGTGTCCCGCACCGCAGGGATGGCACGGATATTTTCCCTTCGCAGTACGAATAGGGATTCTGGATGCACAACCAGGTTCCCTTCCCTGTCGCAGGCAAAGAACCTGAGGGATTGATTCTCAGCGTATGCAGGAAGGATAAAATCAGCCAAAAACAGCTGCGGATCGATCCATCCGATACAGAGATCCTGTCGTGCTTCCATGCTCAGGGAGAATACAGGTTGATAAAAGAAGGGATGTATCCCTATAGAAGACCATTTAATTTGGGAAGACTCCTTCCCGTTCGCTTTTAAGAGGTAAGAACAATCGAAGCCGATGAGGGATCGGTCCATGGGAATTGTTCCCTTCACTCGTCCGGTACTACCGTCCACAATCCAGAGGGAAAGGAAGGAGGGTTCACTCTGGATCAGGGAATGACCGAAGGATTGGAACCCTTCGTGAAGTGCAGAGGAGAAGGTACCGCTGGCCCAGTACTGCGCAGCGGTTTGCAGGACAATCTTCAGGGATGATCCCCGTACCCTGACCTCTTTGGCAAGAATCTGAGTGGCGGATCGCTGAAGGTTCAGTAACTGTTCTTTGGTGTTCTTTTGAAGGAGAAACAGGATGGCCGTTGTGATGAGGGCAAGGAGAAGGATTAGAACAAGGGAAGTCCGGTAGATAAAATAGGTTCCAAGATTTAGGGGTTCTTTCGATTCCTTTTTTTCGGGTATGATCACAGCTCCGGCTCCCGCTCCGAGATCAAGGTGAAAATCCCTCCCTTCACGGTAAGGATGAAGAGGGGTCGATACGCATCTCCTGTTTCATCGAAACGGATCTTTCCCTGGACGCCTTGTATTTCTCTGATCCGTTTCAGTGCTTCTTTTAGAGGCTCTTTTGATCGCCGTTGCCGGAGGGCAGCTTCGAGATATCGGACTGTTTCGTATGCGTGGACAGCTCCGAAGGGTGGAATGCGGCCGAATGTGTTCTGGAACCTATCTTTAAACCGGAGGAATCGAGGGGAAGAGTCTATCGGATTGTGGGATTGCGCAAGGATTGCTCCCTCTACTGCCTTACCCCCGTAGCGGATAAGATCCATATTGTTTCCCCAACCGCTTACCGCGATAATTCCTTCGGGGACCCGTTGCTTGAAAGCCTGAGCGAACCCTGCTGAGTCCGTCGGACTTGCCGCTACGCACAATCCCGTTGCTTTGGGAGTGTTCTGTAACGCTTTGTCGATTACCTCCAGATAGGGGGGAGGTGTAGAGGGTTTGAAAGGAAGGGGAGGATCTACAATCCCACCGCGAGACAGGTACCGATTCCGAAACGTGTTTGCCCACGCTTCCGCGTAGGCAGCGTTCTCCTGGTCGAAAATCGTGAGAAAGGTTTGGGGGGTATACATTTCCGCTAGATGATCGGCCACCACACGAGCCTCGGAAGTTGAGGAGTTGACGATACGGAATAAGGGATCGTCCTTCTTATCAAATATCGGCGAGGAAATCGATGCTCCTAATAGTACCATTTCCTTTTCTGCCAGGAAGGGTAGCACGGTTTCTGCGATGGCGCTGGTAGCATATCCCATTACAGCTTCCAACCCCATCTCCGCGAACTCTTTCGCGTTGGCTATCGCTCTATTTTTGTCCCCCCCGTCATCCCGAATGACCAGTTTAATTCGAAAGGGCCCTTCCTCTGAGTTGATGTCCTCCACAGCAAGGAGGGTGCCTTCGTATAAGTCTTTCCCCAGGCTCGCTCCCCGGCCTGTGAGGGAGGTGGAAAATCCCAATGTGTAAGTGGTTCTCTGGTGACAGGCGGTAGGAATAAGGGCGGTGACCCCAGCCAGGAATAGGAAGGCGGCTCCTACTATGAACAGGAGGGAAATCTCTAACAAACTGGGGTGCTTTTTACGATTTTCGGAAAGATCCCTCATAGAGAAAAGTATGGTTCCGAGGAGGGGAGATGTCAATTAGGGTGGTGCAAGTAGAGATATGGAAAGTGGTGCCAAAATTGTGGCGGAGTTCTAAGGTACCCAATTATCGTGTTGCATCTCCGGACAATGCCCGCCTGCCCAGGGGAGTAATATAAAAGCGCCCCTTTTGGGGGCGCTCGGCTATTCTTTACTTCTGCTATTTGTTACAGAGATAATGGTCAGGCAGAATCCGGTCTAAGAGGTCACCCTCCCAGGGCAACCCCTGTTAGAACTTCATGTAGAACCGGCCCAATATGTACACCACATTGGTGATGGGGTTGTTTGTACCCAAAAGTGGCCAGCGGTACCCCACTTCCAATTCAATGGGCATGAAGGTCTTGGTGAAGAAAAGACCTAAAGCGGGAGTGACGGAAAGGATACTGGAAGCTGAGTCGGCTTTTTTGGTTCCTTTTTCCTTATAGTCTGGGGTCATCTTGTAGGTGAAGGGGAGGAAGGCCTTGAAGATGAGTCCATCCGCCACCGGCGCCCAGTACTGGGGTTCGATTTCGATGGTCCAATCATACCCCTTGGCTACTTTTACATCGTCTCCGAAGGTTGCATTCTTATCTGTTTTTTGTTCTGGATAAAAGATGAACTCACTGTACAGGTTCACGAAGAACTCGGGGGTTACGTTGTAGTCGAAGTATAACCGGCCCCCCACTCCCCAGAGGTGATTATCTGGTTCTTGCGCGACAAAAGCTTCATCGTTGGTCGGCTTCACATCGGAAGCGCTTGCCCCCGGCAGAGGAATCTTAACCCCGGGAGCAACCGAGAATCGCATGGTATCGTTTACGACAGGTGCTTTTTTCCCGACAATCTGGAGCTTGGCGCCTACGAACAGATCAAAGAAAGACCACAAAGTGGCTTTGTCCAGATAAAGAGGTACAAGTGTAGTTGGTGGTAGAGGTGGCGAAAGCCCTAACGCTCCAGCAGGAACAGAAGTCTTATCAAATCCCATCGTGGACCAGAGGTTCCAACCGGGGGTCCACTGGATAGCAGCGGTAATCCAATCGTTTACGCCGTATTCAAGGGCGATTCCAATGTTAAAGCACTGGATTCCATCCGATTTTGTCCCGACGGTGCTCTTAATATCCTGCGCTTCCCCATCCTTGTCCCACTCTTCCTTGGTAAATCCATAGCTCGGTGCGA
>CALKLC010000045.1 GCA_937991975.1 uncultured Spirochaetales bacterium
AAGAAGAATATTGCCCCAGGTTATGCCCGAAAATATTGGTAAACCGAGGTAGAGTACATAGAAGAATAGGGTAACGGAGCCGCATGCGATGGAAAGTGCAGTGGCCACGAGATTGCCGAATTGCTCCGTAATCCCACGCATCAATACTGTGTATAAGGAAAAAATAATCACAGCGGCGACGCCGTAGAGGCTGTAGACATTAAAACCGCTGACGAAAGGATTCAAAATAAGTGTCAACCCGAAGATCCCCGTCACCATTCCGAAGGTGATAAGGGTATTGGGCCGCTCTCGTCGTAATAAAAAAGCGAATATCATGATAAATAAAGGGCTCGATGAAAATATAAATACTGTAAGGGAGGCGGAAGACTTGGCCAAGGCGATTTGATACAGAACCATACTCACTGAAACGAACATGAAACCGAGGACTGCAAAGGAAATGAAATCCCTTGTTCTGAGTACGATCTTTTTATTCCTTATTTCCCAAATCGCAAAAGGTAAGAGGACTGTACTGCCAATTAAGAATCGTAATAAATTAAGCTGGATAGCCTCGATTCCTCGAATGCTTTTCGATACTACTTCAAAGGTACCGAATATGATCGATGTGATTCCTAAATAGGAGTAGCCCCGGTTGATCATTTCTCGCTACCATTTGGTTCTATAACTACCTTTTATAGCGAGGACAGATTAAAAGGAATTTAAATCGCTGTTATTAGTTCTAAGAGTTGAAAAATATAAAATCTCCAAATTGTAAGGTGCGAGGTCAAGCAGGTTGAGGTTTGAATGTGAGATTGTATGTGAGAACTATACGTACTCCGCCAGTTCAGCTAAGGCCTTTTTACATAGGGTAGTCCGCAGGAAGCCTCCGCGTTCTTCAGCAATTTTCTGCCCCGTTTTAGTATACAGAGGGATATCCTCGATGTGTGCAAGGGTCTGGGCTATAGTTAACAGTGCCCTAAATTTCGGATCTGAACTATGTGCGAACTCCACAAAGGTCCTAACCCCTTGTAGGAGTCCTATATATCCTACTTTTTCCAGGAGGTCCGCATCACATACCACCCTAGCCTCGAGAGTTGCTGGTTCAAAAGGAAAGCCTCGGTACTTTCCCTTATGGGTCAATATGCATGCCTTTATATGATTCTTTTCTTCGTCCCTCCATTCTTCGAGCCATTCAGCACAGTTTTCCGCTCCCACCACATTGTGAACCTTTGGATCAGGATTGTAGAGAAAACCGATATCGTGAAGAATCACGGCCGGAAGAACGATACCCATATTTGCCCCTTTGGTTTCTCCGATGCGGATCGCGTTAATAATATCCCTATAAGTGTGGTCCCAACCGTGGGCTATAAGGTCTTTTTTATCAAAAGCCTCTTTGGCCCTTATATAGAGACGTTGTAGGCGCGGATCTTCGCTAAAATATCCTTCTAGTCGCTGTCTATAAGATTCCATGCTTGCACTCCATGAGTACTATATTAAAAACAGTACGCTGGCTGGACACTTTTCCACAGCCTTCTCTACCCAGGGGAGAGTTGCACCAGAGAAGATCCTCTCCTCCGGATAGCCTTCGTCATCGAATGTAATGATCCCAGCACTTGCGGAACGACATATCTTGCATTTTGCGCACCAGGTTTTATCTACCGAAAGCCTTTTTCTTATACTTTCTTCCTTCATTCCTTCAGTACCCCCAACTCAATTCAATTAACTATTGGAAGTATAGCACTACCGAGAAGCTACCCAGTTTCTGATGTTATAAACCTCTCTTTCGATGTGGAAAGATATCAATATTAAGAAGTTGTCAAGTTAGTACTATTCCAAAGCCTCATATAAATAGAAAGACTCTTGCTCGTACATGTTCACTTCGATATACAAACATCACCTTCAAAATTTAGTACACTCGTACCATAGACCAAAACAATAATAGGAAATTGATCAAACCACATAACCTATGTCGAGTAGATTTCTTAGATGGAGTTCTCTTTGTATGGACTTAAGTGAATTCTTTTTCCTAACATTCTTAAGGGAGCACAACGAATATATTTATGAGATTTCTTTCGGAGATTCCCCCCCTAAGCGTTCCAGAACCATTTCACCAATCAAACCAGTAACAAGGGCGAACGGTATCGTCAAAACCAGACGGAGCACTCCAAATGGCAAGCCCAGGAACTCGATTTCTAATGGTAGTAAGGGGGCTTTACCGCTCCAGGCGCTGATAAAGGCAATACAGGCGGCCAGGCGTGCTCCCTTTTCCCGAAGGGCCTTCACCAGAGGAAGAATCACAAAGAGGGACCCGCCCAGGATTAAAGGAATCGTAGAAGCCAGGATGATTCCCCTCCAACCGGCTTCTTTACCCAGAATACGGGAAATCTGCTCTGGCGTAACCCAGACCTGCAAGAGACCAATTCCAAGGGTAACCGCGATAATGATTTTAATCACTTTTGAAAAGGTCAGATACACCGTCTTAGTGATATCCGAGACATGAGCAGGAGAAAAAAGGGCTACCCATCCCCATATGGCAAGAGCAATCGCAATGTATAGGAGAGCAGACCGGATCAGCTTGACCCACGGATTTTTATGTTTGCCTGCGTGTAACGAAGATGAATCCTTCATAGAACCCCCATAAAAACAATTCCCATCAATAAAATCAATAAAAAGGTGATAAGATTCCGAACTACCATAAACCGTACACCGAACAACTGCCCCTCCAGAGGCATGTGGGTAACTCCAATCAGCATCGCTGACATAACAAACCCTATGACTGCCCCATATCCGGCTCCATTCAGCTTTAAGAATCCTGCAAAGGGGAATACCGCCGCAGGCTCTATCATGGCGAAACTTCCCAGGAGTTCACCGTAAATTATCCCGAGGAAGCTGTGATTAGGGCCAAACCAGGAAGCTATCGTCTGCTTAGAGACGAAGGATTCCAGGAATCCCATCATCACAAAAATCATGAATAGAACCGGGAATACGGTTAAAGCCACTTTGGCGGATGTAACAAAGGCTTTTTTCGTTTTTCCTGTATCCTTTATCAGGGATATCACAATTAATATTCCTGCGATTAGAAGGTAGATCCATCCACTGTCCAGTTTCATATGATAAATAATATATAGTTTTATTTATAATTGGTCAAGGGGCCAAATTCCCATGCTTCGTCTTACGGTGCATGGTACAACGATACTACTCTATCTTCAACCTTGCCGCTAATTTTTTTACTACTGCTACAATTTTGGCACCACTTACAATCCATTTGCCAATCCATTTCCGCTGCCGTATACTCAAAGAAAAGGAACCGATATGGAATTTACACTTCCTGGTTGGATTCAGGGGCCATTGCGACGCGGATTGTTTTCCCTCGAGCAGTTTGCCCGCCATGAGATGGCGAACCACGCTTCTGCCGGTGCCTATGCATTCCTTTTGTCCGCATTTCCGGCTATCCTCATTGTTCTGTACGGATTCTCTACTCTCGGCAAGCTGCTGGGCTGGGAACTCGCCTGGGTAGTATCGATCCTTTCTCCCTATCTTGAATCTTTCGGAGGGACGGAACTCTTCATCGACCTCCTGGCCCGCCCCCTGTCCGGGTGGGCAGGGTTCTTTGGATTCGTTAACCTCATCTGGACATCCCGCCTGCTGATCCTCTCCATTCAGCGTGGAATACGGGTCATCTATTCTTCCCCTACGCGGGACAGCGCGTTCCGGGAGAACCTCCTTACCATTGCAGTCGAATTAGCAAGTCTTGTGGCTTTGATCGTGATCCTTGGGATGGGACAGATTCTGAAACTCTTCTTTCAATCAACGGGGTGGTTCCCCATGCGGAGGATCCTATCCAGCCTCGTTTCCCTGGGGATTTCCTCCCTGGGGCCCATATCATTATGGTTGTTTACATTCTTTACCTATTTAAAAGTCCCTGCCCATAAGCCTTCGACGAAACATGCCTTCATAGCCTCTATGCTATGTCTCGGTTCGTATATGGGTATGAGTTCTCTGTTGGGAATGGTTTTGAACACCGACCGGTATGGGCTTCTCTATGGCATCCTGGGCAACCTGATCGTGGGTCTTATCCGGGTTTACATGTTCTTCTGGTTCTATTTTTTCTTCGCTGAACTCTGCTATACCCTGGAAAACTACGACTCACTCCTCTTTGCCCGATTCCACCGAATTGATACAAGTCAAAAGACTCCAAATACGCTGGAACGTACCCTTTTCTCGAAACCGCAGCGCCTATTCAAGAGGTATGCCCGCGAGTTCCCTGCAGGATCGGTGATCTTTCAGAAGGGAGCCCCTTGTGGGGAAGCGTACTACCTTTACAAGGGAGAGGTGGCGGTGTACCTGGAAGATCCGGCTTCTGGCGGGAAACCCATTTCCATTCTGAAAGAAGGAGAGTTCTTCGGGGAAATGGCCTGCATCCTGAAGGAACCCCGAACGGCCTGGGCAGTGGCGCAGAAGGAAACAACAGTTTTTGTTCTTCCCTCCCCCATGTTCAAAGGTCTTCTCAATCAGGACCCCCATGCCGCCACCCGGATGGTGGAACTGCTGGCTGCCAGGCTATCCGCAAATAATGAGCAGTTCCGCTCTATTCAACCGGCCAGGTAGCCGAATCCATACCCTGCCAGAGTGGACAGGACAACAACCAGAAGTACATAGGCCGCCGTTTTCTTTAAGCCCAGTTCCCCATGAATAACCAGCATACTGGGCAACGACAGGCTCGGTCCTGCGAGGAGCAATGCCAGAGCTGGCCCCTGTCCCATCCCGCTTCCCAAAAGCCCCTGAACAATCGGGACTTCCGTTAACGTGGCAAAATACATGAAGGCCCCTGCAATTGCGGCAAAGAAGTTGGCGAAGATCGAGTTCCCTCCCACAAGCCCGGAAACCCACGCATTGGGAATCAGTCCCTCATGCCCGGGCCGGCCCAGCAGGAAACCTGCTACCAGAACTCCGAAAAAGAGGTAGGGAAGGATTTGCAGGCTGAAGTCCCGCGTGGCTAAGGTCCAGTCCTTCAATTCGTCGCGGTTGAACCATTTAGAAAGGCTATAGATTAAAAGAAGGGCAAAAAGGGCTGTGATCCCATACTTGTACTGATAGATGAAGTCCCACACAGGTAGAGTCCCCCGGGAAGGAGCCCAGTTAATGAACACGAGAATACCGATCATGGAAGCCATGTATACACTCATCTGGGGCAGAGTCCGCCCTGAAACTTCCCCCACATACTGGAACATCCGTTCATCGGCAAGACGCTCTTCGTCCTCTTTTCGGAACAATGCCTGCATGATCATACCGATGATAAACGCAAACGCTACAGCTCCGATCATCCGTGCGAATCCCAGCTTCCAGCCAAACACTTTATAGGAAAGTACGATGGCCAGAATATTGATTGCCGGCCCGGAATAGAGAAAAGAAACTGCCGGCCCTAACCCCGCGCCCTTTTTGTAGATTCCCTTGAACAGGGGCAAAACCGTACAGGAACAGACCGCCAGAATTGTGCCCGATACGGAAGCCACACTGTAGGCAATAAGGCGGGGAGCACCGGGCCCCAGGTAGCGGATCACTGCCTGCTGGTTCAGGAACACGGTAATGGCTCCCGCAATGAACATGGCAGGCACTACGCAGAGAAGTACATGATCCCGGGCGTACTCGGAAAGCATCAGGAAAGCTTCCTGTACTGCCCCTGCTACACGAGGAAGATCAAAGGGAACAAAATAGGCAACCAAAAATACTCCCGCTGTAAGCAGGAGTTTACCATTCGGAGAAAGTTCTTTCTGTGCCATGTGGGTATTAGTTCCGCTCTTTTTTTATCATTTCGGCAATCTGGTCTTTTGTCAGAACCCGGCCCATTGCTTTGACGCTTCCATTGATGGCCAGAGCGGGAGTCATCATCACCCCATACCGCATGATTTCATCGATATCCATTACTTTTTCAATTTCCGCATTTATTCCCAGCTCCTTTACTGCCTGCCGGGCGTGATCTTCCAGTAGCCTGCACTTGGGGCATCCTGTACCTAAAATTTGAATTCTCATACCACTCAACTCCTCCCATTTGGGTCTAAATTTTAATAAAATATTTTGCCTAATTATTCCCGCCGTACTGTGATAGTACCGCCAGGACCACTAATGATGATTCCCTTATCATTACAACGATCTGTCTCTACCTGAATCGTCGCGTGACCGATACCAAACCTTTCCTTCAACACTTCCTGAATCGCAGTGATAATATGCTGGGCATCACACACCCGCATATCCTCCACATCCACATGCCCTTCAAAATAGACGGTTTTTTCATCCGATCGCCAGAGGTGAACGTGATGGAGATTCTTCACCCCCTTCACATCTTCCACAGCCTGCTTCAGCTCGTCGTAATCGATCCGGGGGGAGGATTGCATCAGGATATCCACCGCTTCCTTTACGATGTGCCAGGATTCCCGAATGATATAGATAGAAATCGCCACGGTAATCAAGGGATCTACCCATACCACATTCCAGAGCTTGATGGCAATTCCGCCAAGGATTACTCCTACCGAGGAGATACTGTCACTTAACAGGTGTAGGTAGCTGGAGCGGATGTTCATGTTCTCTTTGGAACCGCTTCGAAGTAGGATTACCGATACCCCATTCGCCGCCAATCCGATCGTGGCAATGATTAGCATCAATGTACTCTCGATGGGTTCCGGATGCAAAAACCGTTTGTATGCTTCCCCCAATAGAAAAATCGATAATGCCAGAAGCACCAATGCGTTGAGAAAAGCGGCCAGCACTTCTGCCCGCTTATAGCCGTAGGTTTTCTCCTGACTGTTGGGCCGGGCTGCGATACGGTGGGCAATCCAGCTGGTAACGATGGCTGCCGAGTCTCCCAGGTTATGCAACGCATCGGAAAGCAGAGCCAAACTGCCGGAGAGGATCCCTCCCACCACTTCAGCCGCAGTGATAGTGAGATTCAGGGCCGTTACTGCACCCAGCCGTACTCCGGAAATATTCCCGCTTCCATGATCGTGGTGATGTTCTGTTCCCATGTCTTACTCCATGCATGAAATCATGCTGATTGGGAATATAACCAAATTTCTATATATGGTCAATACCATCTATTACATGCACAGATCATCTGCCTGCTGCCGGATCCACCGGCGATCTTCAGGTTTCAGGAGGGTATCCAGAACCCACGCAATTAAAAGAATCCCCGCGATGTTCAGGCAGAGACGGGTAATGGCAAACCTCCAACCGAGGGATTGCCATTCAAATAGGAACATGGGAACCTTCACTGTAGACCAGGCACCGATGAAAATAAACACATTCCTGAAACTGACCTGCTTTTTCAGGAACACCGCTGCCGCAGGAAACGCACCATACAGGGGCCCTGCTGCCATGGCTCCTGCTACAAAGGAAAGTACGATTCCCTTAATTCCGGATCCTTCTCCCAGAAACCTGGCCATTGTTTGACGGGGCACCCAGACATCCAGCAGCCCCAAAAGGATAAAGATCGGAGGGATGATCAGGAACATCTGATACACGTTGGAAAGTGTGAGTTCCACCGCCTGAATCGCCAGGTATGGCTTCCCTATATACACGAGTACCCACAGGACAATCATCATAAAAAAGAATTTGTACTTCATCGATGTACCCACCCAATAATCACAGCCACAAGCAAGGAAAAGAGAAAAGCCAACCCGTTACGGATGGCAGCCGTCTTTGTCCCTAAGTACAGCTTTTCCATGGGGAAAGTTACAACTCCTACCATCATCAGGGTGGAAACGAAGGCTCCGATCTGCATGTAACCGGCACCATTCCTGAGTAAAAGGGCACACATGGGCAGGGCTACGAATCCAGGAATCAGTGTCAACGATCCGATCACTGCCGCTCCCAGGGTACCGAGCCATCCCGATTGCTGGCCGATGATACGGGAAATCACTTCCGAATTAGTAATGGAAAGGACCATGCCTGTAAATAGGAGTATCCCCAATAGCTGGGGAAGGATTGTTCGAAAAGTCGTCCAGGCTTTCCCTAAAGCCTGCATCGTTTTCCCTTTATCTTTAGTAAAGGAGATTCCTAGAAAGAGAAATGCCGCTATATAGAAGACATACTCCATCGTGAGCTATTCCTCCTAAGTATTTGAATATCTTGCCAAATACTGGAATCTCTTATATAGTGTTTTATATGAAAACACAAGAGCGATTCGATACGAACCGCTTGAACGAACTCTCGACGATTCTTAAAGCTCTATCCCACCCTTCCCGCCTCTTGATGGTAGAAGCGCTCGGAGAAAAACCGTACTGCGTGTGTGAGCTAACGGCTATGGTGGGATCCGATACCTCCACCGTTTCCAAACATCTGGCAATCCTTCGACAGGCAGGAATCGTTACGGATGAAAAGAAGGGGAACCAGGTGTTCTACCATCTCCGTTGCAAGTGCGTACTGGATGCCGTAACCAAGCTGACATCTCTATTGGAAGAAAAGCACAAGCATTACTCACGTATTGTAGAGCGGATCCCTTCCAGGCCATAAACGCTGTTCACTCCGCCAATCCGGGAATGAAAAGCCTCGTTGTCTAAGGTCATATCCACGATATATTTAAGGATACATCTTCTGCAGGATGTCCCTGGCAATTCGATGCACGTCTTTGGAATCGAAGTCTAGGGTGGGCACCTTTTCGACCGCCATATCCACCATCGTATACTCAAAAGATGGAGTAACCCCTATTCCTTGCAAGATCTTGCTGGTGCATTTGTTCCCGCATCCATTGATCGCAATCAAACGTTTTGCTTTTTGGGCAATTTCAATATGAGGTTTTGACCCTGCGGCAATGGCGCTTAAGCAGCACATCCGCGCCTCTTCCGAGCGTTCCTTTGTGATCTTCACCGCTACTTCATGTCCGACCTGTCCAACTGAGGCGGCGCCATCGCAGGTAAGGATAATATCGAGCTTCTCCGCTTCTTTATGACACATAGGAAGCTTTTGCCAGTGCTCCTTCGGCATACGTATCCTCCTGTAAAATATTGTCTATTTGGTAATATACGATAATATCCAAATACTGTCAATTCACGAGAGTACAAAAAAAGTCGGTATTTTTTCGGATACGATGTGGAAGCAAAGAAATCTGTTGTGCTGGCCCCACAGCATTGCATGGTGGGGTGCGATAACTGTGCAATGGGTTGTCTATGGGACGCAATCACCTTTCCCCACAACGAGAACTATGTTAAAGATTTATCACGTCGTATTCCGAGCCAGCAGATAACCTTGGAGCTGGAGAAAAAACTAAAGGGAAACCCCCATTTAGTGATCAAAGATGAGAGAGACGTATTAACCAACGTATAACTTACGGTATGATAAGATATAGAAAAGAGTTCGGTGGATGCGCCTAAAAAAACGGCAACCCAAACAAGGTTGCCGTTTCCATTTATTAGAATCTGTTTAATCTGAGTGACAATTCCTGCTTAATCGTAATAGCCACAGGCGCAGCTATACAGTAGCCCGGAGTTCGTTCAGCATGCGGATCAACTCTTTCTTGTCCGGAAAAGTCAGGGCTCCCGATGGGCATTCGGACCGGCAGGCACTGCACCCCACCACACAGTTATAGGGATTTGCCACCTCGACGCCAGTCGCTCCCTGCGCATATACTCCGTTTGAGCAGAAGTCCAGGCAGGCCCCGCAGTTGATACAGAGGGCCGCATCGATCGTTGGATACCATGCAATCTTTTCCCGCGGGATTCCCATGTAATTGCGACCGCTCATTCCCCTACCTCCTCTACCGCCTTTTTCACGTCTTCGAACGCTTGCTCAGTGGTTTTAAACTGAATCGATACAGGCTTCCACGTTTTCTCATTCATGGGCACCCCAGCCCGCTGGAACCCATCTCGAAGAAGCTTCGCTTGTTTTTCGATCTTACACGCAGCTGTGATATAAGTGATCCCGTCTTTTTTCAGAAGATCCTCCATCAATGCCTCACCGTTCGTCTCACAGAGACGGGGATGCACCACCATATAGTCGTGAGGGATTTCCAGCCGCACCCTCTCGATGAAGGTGGGAAAGTTTAGGTTTACCATACTTGGACAGGCAAAACTACAGCTACACATGAGGATTGCTCTTTTCGGCATTCCTTACCTCCATGAAAATTAAGTTTAAATTTATAGTTTCAATATATGCATGTTTGGCCATATTGTCAAGTATCTAAATGCAAATTTTATTAGAAAATTTATCAGAATTAATTTTACTTATACAATTTTAGCACCCGTACGGGACTTTGGAACTGTGTAACGATGAATTGAAGATTATCGAGAGGGACAAGCTTGGAGGAGAAAATGTTTTATATGTTCCTTGTCCCAGATATGTCCTTCGCACAGGATGTGATTATCGACGATGAGAGCCGGCGTGACAACGAGCAGCTTCCCCTCGAACTCCAGCACATCCTTCATGGTATGCACCACATCCAGCTGGCATTCCAGCTGCAGCTCATGGAGAGCATCCAACACATTCTGGACGAGCCGCTTCTGGGAAACGGAATCCGGACCTACAATTTGTATCTTCATAACGGTACCTCCCAATCTTTATCCGAAAACAGGCCCCGGATGATCAGATCCGTGGCCTCCTCTTCCGTAAGTCCCCGAGCCATGAGAGTTTGCAATTGTTTTGAATCTACGGAACCGATAGCAGCTTCGTGGGTTACATGGGCGGCCGGGTGTTCCACCTGTACCACCGGTACAGCACGGGCAACTGCCTTCCCCTGCACAATTTCCTTACAGTCCACATGCCCCCGAGCGCCAGGGGCCAGGGCATACAATTCATTCAGCACATCCGCCTGCGCTGTATCTTTCAGGGCAATATGGGTGATCAGAGCGGTAACGGCATTTTCTCCGTTTAATCGGGCAGCCTCTCTGATTTTAATCCGGTCGTTCGATTTCCCATACAAGAAAGCGCGCATATCCACCGAACTTTCCGCCTCGCTCTCCACTTCATAATCGATCTCTACGATTCCGGCAGACCCCTCGATTAGATAGAACTCGTTGTAGAATTGTCCTCCTTTTTTGACTTTGACCCTTGTTTTCGGTACCACCGTTACTCCTCCAGACGGTCCATGAATATGTTTTTCAACATACCGGTACCGCGCACCTTCCCCCACTACGATCCGGGCATCCATAAGGTGGCTGATGTCCAGGGCCCTGGGAAAGGTACAATGCGCCTGGAACATCACAGATGCACGATCTTCCAATTCCACATCCAGTTCGATCTTTTGCAGGCCACGTTCCCCTACCATGCCGAAGCAAAGGTGCACGGGCTTTTCAATTTTAATACCCTGCGGCACCCGAATCCGTACCCGAACTCCTTCCCCGTCGTCTACATCCATCGACTCGGAAACAACCTCAAGCCCCTCCACCAAACTCATCCCTACCACCTTCCCCCCGTGGATTTCAACGTGGGATTCGCCGGGTCCATAATGGGGCGCATGGATAGATTTTAGCAGTTCCGCCGCTAAAGCTTTCCGTTCCACTTCTGTCATACCGCTTCCACCTCTTTTAAAACGGGCGCGTTGGGATGTACACAGGGATAACATTCCCTGGCGAAATAAGGAAGGATCCTGGCTGTTTCCCCTTTCCTTACCAGACTGCCGTTACACAGGAGAAACGCATGATCCGCTTGCTTCAGAACTTCAGCGCTGTGGGTGATGAGAACGACAGTAGTACCCTTCTCTTTGAGAGCCTGGATCATCGCGAAAATCCGTTCCACCGCTTCGATGTCCACCCCGCTGTCCGGTTCGTCCAATAGTACGAGTTTCGGTTCCATTGCCGCTATTGCTGCAAGTTCGACCCGTTTCCGCTCTCCACCCGACAGTGTCTGATCCACTTTTCGGCGGGCATACCTATCGGGGTCCAGCCCCAGTAGCTGCAAGGCCTTCCGAACATCCTCTAGTGTTTTTCTCTTTGCGGAGAACCGGATGTATTCAAATACAGAGATTCCTTCGAATCGTGCCGGCTCCTGCCAGGCCAGGGTAATCCCGAGCCGCGCCCGCGCATCCACTGAAAGAGAAACGATCGAGCGGTTTTCAAAAAGGATGTCCCCTGTAATATCCCGGAATCCAGAAAGCCCCATGATGACTGCGGCTAAACTGCTTTTCCCTGCCCCATTCGGGCCCACAACTGCATGCACGTACCCCTCCCAGATATCGAGGGTGATGTCATGCAGGATGGTTTTCTCACCCTTGACCAGGGTTATATTTTTTAAGGATAAAATGGACAATGAAATAGCCTCCTGCTTTCACATCTAATTTATTATA
>CALKLC010000046.1 GCA_937991975.1 uncultured Spirochaetales bacterium
CCGCCACAATTCTGGCACCACTTCTTCTTCCTTTCAAATTCCCAACTCATGGAGGGAAACTCCCCGGAGTTGAATGGAGTTTCCTTTCAATAGAACTTCTCCTAGCACCTCATAGGCAAAGGTAGGATCTACTTTGACGGCAAACTGGAGGGTAACGGGTACGATCCCCTCCAGCACCTTTTGATCCTGGTACCCAACCAATAAATCGAATACGATCTCCTTCTCGGAAATCCTTAAATTCGTCACCCTCCCCTTCCACCGTACATAACATCCTTCGTAGAGAAAGGGATCCTTCAATACTTCCTGGTAAGAGACCGAAGACTTCAAGGTCAGAAAAGTTGGCTCCTTCAAATACGGAAGGAGGGCTCGAACTTTTTCCTTCACATCCTTAGTGGCATTTGAGAGAAGAAGTCGATTCATTTCGATCCGAGCCTCTGTGTCCCTGTAATCCCGCAGCAGTTCCTTGATTTTTTCGAAGGAGTCGGAAATTTCTTTCTGGGTAAGCATGTACCGGGATCTGGAGGTGGGATCTACGAAGGATGCTCCCTTTTCCAGCTGGATGGCTGCTAGTTCCGGCCGGGGCATTTCCCGTTTTAGGAGGGAAAGACCGTACTTAAAGCCCCCAACTGCTACAAGAAGGAGAATCAGGATCCCTAAAGCCCACTTTACCTTTTTCGGCAGGTAGAAACCAGGGGAAGGGAGGAGTCTAAAAACCTTTCCCGTATCGAACAACTCTTCGATCCCCTCTGGATCTGCCCGTTTCTTCAAAACGTCAAGCCCTTTTCGGGCATAGGAGTTATGGGGATCCTCATCCAGGATCTCCAGCCAATACCGTATGCTTTGTTCCGTTTCATACCGTTTCAGATGTACGATGGCTACAGCCACTTTTACGTCGAGGTTCTGGGGGTCAAGCTGCTCGGCCCTTTTTAGATACGAGTAGGCGCCGGCAAAATCTCCTGTTCGGATGCAGGCCATTCCTAGTAGGTAGTAGAACCGGGGGTTCTGCCGATAGATGAAAACCTGAGGTTCTAGAAGGCGAATAGTCTCGGCAAACTCTCGATTTCGATACGTCCGTTCTGCCTTTTTTAGAATCGAAACACCTTTTGATTTCATGTCCCTTTCGCAGAGCTATTTTGTTTCCTGTGATTCGACTTGTTTTCTCAACTCTTCCAGTACCCTTCTATAGGCCTCGACTTCTTCTTTCGAAACAGGAGTGGAATCAGAGACCCGTCTGGAGATTCGATCGATGAACTTTTCCACCCGGGATAGATCAGATTTGAGCTTTCCCCGAGGATCTCCATTCTTTCCACCCTCATCGGAAGGCAGAAGAAGGCTATCCAGATCGATCTTCCAAGAGCTACTTGCCGGTAAGGCCCCTTCCGCTGTATACGTGCCGCTTCCCCTTTTTCCGAGTACTGTCACAATACGTCTCGTTTCTTTCGGCCCCACTGACACCACTGGATAATAGAGGGCAGCCGCAGAATCATTGATGGAGTACGGTAGCAGGGTGAAAGTGCGGGTAGGATTCACAGCGTATTCCCACGGAGTATCGGACAACCGTCTCCAATTGGCAAGCACTACCCGTTCAACCGGCGTAATCCCTTCTCCCCGTAAAAGGATCTGTAAGCCGATGTTCCGTTCCCGATCTTCCGAAACCAGGAACCAGTTATCCCTGTCAGGAACAAAGACGGTCTCCCGTGTAATTGCTGCGAATTGAGTCGTTCGGAAAGGGGTACTGGATTTTTCTCCCAGGTATGTATCGAGGGTATACCGCACACCCAGAGAAATCTCTTTTTCAGTTAAATTGGTAATGTCCAGCACGATCCTGAGTGCATCCGCTTCGGTCGACTCCGTCGACCGAAGAAAAGAGAAAGTTTGCTTTACCTCCAGATCGGGAAGAACCCAGTGGATCGAACCTCCTTCGGATCCTTTCGATATGCGCGCCCGTACGCCCGGAATGCTTCCCAGTCGATAAATTTGCTCATTCACCCGCAAGGTAACAGTGGAAGTCCTAGGATCCTTGTCCACAATCAAGGGTACCCATTCTTCAGTACCTGTACCTTCAGAGACGCTCCGTAGATACGGAATGAACCGTTCGAACTGTTCGTGGAGAATCAGTTTGATCTTTCCCTGGGAGATCTCTAGAGATATCCCCTGACCTATCATTCCCAAAAACAGCAGGGCAATCCAGATCGATTTGGGCAGGAAATTGCGGGTCATTCTTTCCTTTCCTCGGGTCCCATGACCTCTCTTTTGAGTTTCTCCAGATACTCTTCTTTCAAGGCGAGGGCTTCCTGCTTCAGCTGTAGAAGCTCCAACAGATTTTTAATGGCGGTAGCATCCGCTGCTCTACTGGATTCGATCCCTCCTCTCGTTTCCGTGCTCTCCACCCGAAGTTTCATCAATGCGTTCTCCAGGGTCTCTTTTTCTACCTGGAGTGTCTCTGCCCTCTTCCGTACCAGGGATAGTTCATTCTCGAGGGCCCTAACCTGTTCGGCTAACTTCAGGATCTCTCCCTGATAGTCCTGGGAGCTCAGGAGGGCTACCCGTCTCTGGTAGGTTTTTATGGTTTCCTGGTATACCGTTTCCCGTTTCTGGAACTCCTCCAATGCTTTGAGGTGTTCTTCATGGCTCCATTGGATCAATTTCATCAGTTCCTCTTCCCGATATTTGAGCTTGATGATGTCCAGACGATACCGGGCCGCTTCGACACGGAAACTGGTGGGAAACTGGGTAACCACGAAGTGAAAAATCTTTTCCGCTTCCTTTAACCGCCCGAGGGAAAATGCAGATTCCCCAATCCAGTAGTACGCATTGGCCCCATAGGGAGAATCTGGGTATTTCTTCAGGAACCGATCGAGGTGCTCAATGCACTCGGTAAATTGACGCTGGAGGAAAAGGAGGCGGCCTTTTTCGTACATTCCCTCCATGATGTAGGGATTATCGGGGTACTTAGACAAGAAGTATTCGAGATGTTTCGAGGCTTCTTCCAAGCGGGATAGAGCCAGATAAGTTCGGGCAATCCAAAAGTACGCATCCCCCTGGAAGTTTCTATCCTGAGGATTGGAGAGGATCTCCCGAAAACGGTAGAGCGCTCCTTGATAATCCGCCTGCTGAAAGGCCTCAATTCCTTCTTTCAGAAGAATATCCCCGCGGGGGGATGCATCGGCACCTGTGAGAGACGCAGCAAGAAGGATCAGTCCCGAGAAGACCAGCGTGACCTTCCTGTTCTTTTTCATGATACCCCCTTATCTTGAATTCTCGACAAATGAAAAGATCCTCTATACGAATTTAGTACCTTTTACCGCAGCAATTTCACCCCTGGGATCCGGTGAAAGGAAGAAAGCGGATCCCAGTACAAGTACATTCGCGCCGGCCTGAATGGCCTGCGGTGCAGTAACCTGATTGATCCCCCCATCCACTGCTATATGGAACCGGTACCCGTGTTCTTTTCTTACCTGATCCAGATACCGAACCTTCTCGAGGCAGGAAGGAATCAATTTTTGTCCTCCGAATCCCGGATTCACCGTCATCACCAGCACAAGGTCCAACTCCGGAAGGAGTTCCTGTAGCATGAAGGCAGGTGTAGAGGGAACGATGGAGATCCCCACCTTTTTCCCCGTTCCCTGGATCAGCATGACCGTGCGATGGGCGTGGGTAACCGCTTCCAGGTGGAAGGTAATGTAGTCAGCCCCCGCCTCGGCAAAACGCTGGATCAGCTGATCAGGGTTTATCGTCATTAAATGTACATCGAAGGGAAGAGAGGTGTACTTCCGAATATCCTCTACCATTTTAGGGCCGAAGGACATATTCGGTACGAAACAACCATCCATGATATCCACATGAACCCAATCCCCCCCACTCTGCTCAATCCTTTTGATCTCTTCCCCCATTCGGGAAAAGTCTGCTGAAAGGATCGAGGGGGCTGTAAGAATCCTTGAACTTACCATGTTTAAAGTGGTACAATACTTATGGAAAAATTTCAAATAGGTATTCAACAAATCATGACAGAAACACAAGACAGGGAAGATGCCTCGATGCAAAGCGGAGATATTCCCGGCATTCTGGCATTAGCCTATAGAAAATTCAGCGAAGGGGAACTGGAAGGGGGCATCCGGGAACTGGAAAAAGGGTTCGAGATCGATTTCGAACACGGGGAGGTCGTGTTTGCCTTGAAGTGTGCCCAGTACTGGAAGGATCGGCTGGACACCTCCCGTACCCTGGGAGGGGACTTTGAACGGGCGGAATACCTGATTTCCCAGTGGAAATCCTTCCCCCCTTTCTACAGAAAACTCGGTTCTCTTTCCGAAATGTGTACCTCTTCCCTCAAACGTCTCGTATTCAAGACATGCCTGGGGTTATACGAAGGTTTATACAATGCCCACACAGGAAGCAAGGATGCTGACCTCTTTCTCCGTATCGGGCGTTGCCATAAGGCGCTGGGCTCCTACGATAGTGCCCTGAAGTACCTTTCCAACGCCAATGGAATGAAAAAGGAGGAAAGCGAAATTCTAGGAGAATTGGCCGATTGTTATGCCCTTGTGAACGAGATGCAACTTTCCAAAGTGTTTTTCCGGGAGGCATTCTTTCTCAATCCGCAGAAGGTTGACTTAGCCCTCCTCGAATCGGAGATGATCCTTCGGTTGATCTCAAAAGTAGAGGAGTTGGGGTATACCTCCCCTCACCTGGCTGAATGGATCCCGGTGTATGGAGTTCTCTTCGGTGTATTCAACGTAAAGAGGGAACTCCGCTCCATAGAATACGGAAAACTCCGTCAGGGGATCTACATGCTGGAAATGGAACTAAGGGAACATCCTGAAAAAAAGGATCTCCTTGTTCCCAGACTATTGAACAGGTACTTCTGGTTGATCGACCACTACCTCTCCGTCAAAGAGGAAAGAAGCAAGATCGATGAAGTGTTATTAAAAATCAAACATATTCACCCTTCGATATACGAACAGTATACAAAATAATGCAGGAGTAATGAAATGAATGAAGCTGTAAAAACCAATGAACAAACCAAAACCACGGATCAGTCTTCCCCCCGGGCACAGGAAATCCTGCGCCGGGTACGGGAAATGTTGAACGAGGAAAAGTGGACCAGGGCAACCCTCAATAGTTACACTATCAAGAATTTTGAGGAGCTGGACTCTCTCATCAAGGAAGTTCTACAGGAAAATATTGCAAGCGAAGTACAGCTCATCTGCGATGAGCATTTACACCATACCAAGAACAGTATCATCGCCCTGTACCTTTACGGAATCCTTGCTCTGAGTCAACAATTCGTGGATGACAGCAGGCTGGTAAACCTCACGACGATTTTCGTGGATAATCACAAATGGAATATTGTGGAGTACCTCTGTAACAAGATTCTGGAGTATGGAGAAAACAAATTCGCCCTCCGTACCTTGCTGGAGTGTTACAACAACGAAAATATGCCGGAAAAACTCCATGCTATCTGGGAACGGTTGATCCGGGTAGATTTCGAAGAGGCCGACATTGTAAAAAGTCTGGCGGAATTAAAAGAGAAGGAAGGCAACCTGGAGGAGGCGGTAGATTACTACAAGAAGGCTCTTCATCGTTACATTAACAAGAAACTTTTCAACAACATTCGGGAAGTCTGGCAAAAACTGATCTCCCTCTGTCCAGATGAATCCGAGTTCTTCTACCACGCAGAGAAGAAGGTGGCCAAAACATTGTCGGAAGAACGAGCCATTCAGTTGCTGGAAGACCTTTATCCCTACTATAAGAAAAAGAAAGATTGGGATAAGGGAATCGAACTCCTGAAACGAATTCTTACCTACGATAGCAAGAACTCCTGGGCGAGGAAGGAGATCGTGGAGTGCTACCGTCAGAAGTACAGTTACCATAGCCAGCTGGAAGAATACATTCGGGTTTCGAACCTCACCCAGAGCTGGAGAAACGTTCACGATGCCATCTCGGATTTCGAAAAACATATCTCTTTCGATGCGGGGAACTTCGTGTTCCATCGAGAATGGGGCGTTGGGCAGATCAAGTCCATCAAGAACGATACCATCGAGATCGACTTTGTAAAAAAACGGAATCATAAGATGTCCCTCAAGATGGCTGTCAGCTCCCTCCAGACCCTCAGTAAACAGCATATCTGGGTGTTGAAAACTGCCATGCCCAAAGAAAAATTGAGAAAAAAAATAAAAGAGGATATTCCATGGGCTCTGAAGATCATTATCAAGAGTCTGGATAATGCGGCAGACATGAAGAGAATCAAGGCAGAGCTGGTTCCCTCTCTACTTTCACCTTCCGAATGGAACCAGTGGAGTGCGGAGGCGAGGAGAATCCTTAAAGAGGATAACAATTTCGGAAGTCTTCCCGATAAGGTGGATTTTTACGAGGTGCGAGAGTATCCGGTATCATTGGAAGAAAAGATGCTGAACCGGTTCAAATCGGAAAAAGATTTCTTCAGTCGCCTCGAGATCATCGAAGAGTACGCCTTCGAGTTGAAAAGCGTGGAGCCGGGAACAGATGCCTTTGCCGAAATGTTCGAATATTTCGTCTCTTTGCTCCGGTCTTACTCCTCGGTGAATGAGTATGTAATTTCCAGTGCCATCCTGGTACGGAAGATCATTGCCAAATACCCATTTCTGAATCCAGAATTCCCCATCGACCTGAAAGAACTTTTAACAGAAACGGAAAACGTAGTGGATCTGTTCCTCAAGATCCCCCATGCGGATATCAAAAAAGAACTGTTGGTTCAGATCAAAAAGAACCTCAAAACCTGGCCCGAGATCTACCTTTCCATCTTTCCACACTACCCCACTCGGTCGATCCTCGATGAATTGATTGCATCCCGCTACGAAGACAACGTAAAAGTCTTCTTTCAGCAGGTATTGAGTGAGTATAAAGAAAACCGGGAGGCTTTCGTATGGTTGGTACGGAACTATTTCACTCCTGCATGGTACGAAACTTTGAAGGTGTCCTTCGAAAAAATCCTCATCAGTTTGATTCACCTGGCAGAAATCTGCTATCGGGATATCGAAAACAAGAAGGATTCCGCAACGAACCGGAAACTCCTGAAACAGATCCTCTCCTACCTTTTCGAGGAAAAACATGTAGAGCAGTACTTCCTCCACTCAGATGAAGAGTCGATCCACCGTGTGTACACCCTCATCTGGGATTCCCACTCCATTGAAGATGGGATAAAGGTGGATCTCCGCACAGTGATCCAGAAACGGTTCCCTCAGTTCAAATTCATCGGCGAGGGAGAAAAAGAAGTGGTCGCCTCACGGGGATTCTTTACCACTCCTGCAAGCTATGAAGCGAAGCAGCAGTATTTGAAGTATATTCTCGATGTGGAGATCCCCAACAATTCCAAAGAGATTGCAGAGGCAAGGGCGCTGGGAGACTTGAGGGAAAATGCAGAGTACAAAGCAGCAAAGGAGAAACAGGAGATCCTCAACACAACCGTAGGTAAATTGAAGGAAGAACTGGAGCGGGCTCAGGTCATCTTCCCTAAAGATATTGATACCTCCCGGATTGGTTTTGGAACTCGGGTAATTTTGAAGAATCTCCTCACCCAGGAGACGGAGGAATACACGATTCTGGGGCCCTGGGAATCCGATCCGGGTAAGTCGATCATATCTTACCTTTCTCCTCTGGGAAACGAACTTTCCAGGGGAAAGAAAGGGGATGTACTGTCCTTCGTGATCAATGAGCGGAAGTACCAGTACCAGGTGGAAGACATTCTACCCGTAGAATTCTAGGGCGCAACACCCCACTGTTCAAGCACAAGGCGGGCTTCCTTCCTTTCCTGGGGGGAAGCTCCTTCTTTTGCCAGTTTGCGAAGCTGATCGGTAGCTGTGCGTATAGTATTCCTGCCGATCCCCCGGATCCCGTAGATTCGGATGATGAAGGACCGATGGCTCAGCATCTTTATGTATACGTCCTCCTGGCCCGATACGGTCCGGAGGGAAAGTTGTTTGCAGGCTTCATCCAGGAGGCGGGAGTTATCTTTTGTCCATTCCCGTTCCATGAGGGTCTGTATGGCCTTTATTCCCCCTTCGGAGGGATTCTGCAGGGATAACCGTATGGTTTCCAACCGAAGATCTAAAGGAGCTTTATCATCCAATAGCAGATCCTGAAGAAAGGAGTGAGATCTCTCAGATCCAATCTCGAATAGGGCTTTCAGGCTGGAAAGCCGTACCTGTTTGTCAGAATCTCGCCGAACTCGATAGATAAGCATTTCAACAGCTGCTGCACTCTTCCGGTTCCCCAATTTTTCGGCAGCAAACACCCGTACTCGGGCAAAATCATCCCGCAGGGCCTTAAGCAGAATCTCTTCAACTTCGGGTTCCATGTAGGATCCAATGGCATTGAGGGCGTATGCCCGGAGGAGATTGTCAGATTCTTCCAATGCTTTCTTTATACTGGGATACGCTTCTCTGGCACCGATCTTTCCCAATGCATCGCAGGCGAACCGCCGGTACACAACTCGTTCATCCGGATTGTCCAGAACCGAACGGAGGAAATCCACTGCCGAAAGAGCTTTTAGATCCCCCAATGCTACCAGGATGGCTGTCCTGAGATCCTCTGCCGCCTCCTGACCTTTGAAAAGGTCGATCAACTGAGGAACCACCTCTTCATTCCCCTTTTTCCCCAGGTAACGAATTGTGGCAGCTACGATCCGCTGCCTGGAATCCTTCAAAAGAGGAAGCACCACCTCAACCTGCGGCTTCATTCCAGGCAACGATAGGTACTGGAGCAGGATAAGGATCGTTTCCTGATCCAGCTCTGCATAGGATTGGAGGAGTTTCACCGCATACCCTTCCGCCCTGGGATCTGTCAGTTCGAGATTCTTAAGGAAATCGAAGATCCCGCGGGTTAGTTTCGAAGAGATTTTCCCATCCAGCAAAGCGACGACTTGTTCCAGGAGGGAGGCATCCTTCTGCTCCTGGAGAGTTTTGAGTAGTTCGAAGATTTCTCCCTCTGTCCCGTAGAGGAACACTTGCTTCCGCTCTTCCAAAACAGATTCCTGGGGGGATGATGAGGAGACTTGTGGAGGAGCAGGAAGAGCTTCTGCCCATACAAAAAAGGGGTTCCAGATAGTAACAAGGAAGCTGAATAGGTTCAGGAGGAGATACTGTTTCCCAAAAATTTTTTTCACCATCATACTTCCATGCCAGGTTTTTCCTTTCTGAGTCGTACTATATCGATTCCGAGTGCCTTATACATTCCCAGTAAAAGACTTCCTGCCCCCATCCCTGTCAGGAGGAGGAATCCCAGCCCCCTGAGGCTACTTCCCTCCTTCCAGAGTTCTCCCATGTATAGTTTAGCCAGCATGCAGAGAGCCGTCACTGGAATGCAGGCCAGTCCTACCTTCCACAGGGTCTTGAGGATCCCCTGTAGATCGAGGGGGCCAATCTTTCTATCGGTTTTTACGTACATAATGAAAAGACCCAAAGTAAAGGCAATGGAGTTTGCGTAAGCAAGGCCAGATACCCGTAGAGGAGTTTCCTTCAGAATGTAAGATAGAACAATATCCAGGCCGCACACAAAAAGGGCTGTCTGCAGAGGGGTCTTGTAATCATCGAGGGAGTAGAAGAACCGCTGAAAGAAGTTGAAGGCCCCTACCGACAATAGGCCTACGTTGAATCCCACAAGAACGTTGTAGGTAAGTAGGGTATGGGTGGAGGTAAAGTTCCGTCTTTGCATCGCTACAGCAATTACCTCTTTCCCCAGAAGGGATAGGATCAACGCCGATGGGATAAGGAGGATGATGAGGTACCGAAACCCATACTCCACCGTTCTTCGGACCCCTTGAAAATCCGATGCTCCTGCCTGCCGACTCATGCGGGGGAATAGAACCGTGGTTACCGAAGCGGAAAAAATCCCGAAGGGCAACTGCCAGAAAACCAACGCATTACTCATTGCCGAGGTACTTCCATCTTCCAGTGCAGTGGCAAACCGGATCGCGATCTGCTCGTTGATCGTATAGATCGAGGCCGTCAGTACCACAGGGGCCCACTGTCGGAGGATCTGCCTGAAAGGGGGATTATTGAAACGCAAATCAGGCCTCAAGGTGTATCCATGGCTGAAGAATTGAGGTAACTGGAAGAGCACCTGGGCGATTCCTCCTACCAACACCCCCACCACCATGGAGAAAATTCCCAATTGTTTCCAGAGTAGAAGGACTGAAGAGATTACGAAAACGGAAAACAGAATCGGTGTGACGGCTGGTATCAGGAACTGGTGGTGAGCATTCAAAACCCCCATCAGTACAGCTGAAATACTAACCAGGAGAAGATAGTGGATCATCCATTGAAACAGTTTTGTGGAAAGCAAGGTACGATCCAGTTCGGGAAAGTCTAAAAGAACTTTTACGATCGGATGGGCAAACACCACCGAGAGGATCAGCATGGGAACCAGGACCAACCCCTGAAAGGAGAGAATATTCTGCACAATTCTACGGGTTTGTGTGGGGTTCTGTACGATGGATTTTGATAGCACGGGAATGAAGGCCGAAGAGAGGGCTCCCTCTGCCATCAGTTTGCGGAGGTTGTTAGGAATGGTAAATACGGCGTTCAGCACATCCGCTTCCCCACTCGCTCCAAAGATTGCACCGACGACCGCGATGCGAACAAATCCGAATAGTCGGGAGAGGAAGGTACACACCATGACGATGATCGTAGAGGCGGTACTGTGCCGAATTGAAGGTTCCTCCATCCATCTGTCTCCTTAGAAGAGTTGATTATTGTACAGGGGAGATGCCCATCGGGAAAGGAACTCCTTTTTGAACGTCGGATACCTTCCTGCCCGAATAGCGGAACGAATCTCTTTTACCAGTTGGTTCAGATAGTAGAGATTGTGATAGGTAAGCAGTACGGGACCTGCGATTTCCCCGACTTTGAATAGGTGCCGCAGGTATCCACGAGAATACCGCTGGCAGACTTTGCATGCACAGGAGGGTTCCAGAGGCTCTTCCGAATAGATAAAGGCTTCTCGCTTCAGGGCAATTCTCCCCGTCCGGGTGAAAGCAGTGCCGTTTCGGGCAATACGTGTGGGAAACACACAATCGAACATGTCGATTCCCTGATCCACTGCTTCCAGAATGAACTCTGGCGTTCCGATCCCCATGAGATACCGGGGCTTTTCTCTTGGCAGGAATCGTACCGTATGGGATAGGAGTTCCAGGAAGGTTTCGAAGGGTTCGCCTACCGAAAGTCCTCCGATCGCTACACCGGGCAGGTCGAGTTGGAGGATTTCTTCCGCGCTTTTTTCCCGCAAATCTGGAAAGAAGTTCCCCTGCACGATACCGAACAGGAATCCCCTGCTCTTTTCCATCGTCCCTTCCCAGGCTTTTTTACTTCGCGCTGCCCATTCCGTGGTAAGTTCAACCGCCTCCCAGGCTTCCTTGTAGGTGATACCGAAAGGAGTGCACACGTCTAGAGGCATCAGCACATCGCTTCCAAACACCCGTTGCACTTCTACCACAAGTTCTGGAG
This sequence comes from uncultured Spirochaetales bacterium, assembly GCA_937991975.1. Lineage (GTDB taxonomy): Bacteria > Spirochaetota > Spirochaetia > DTKZ01 > DTKZ01 > DTKZ01. The sequence continues at coordinate 11,478 of CALKLC010000046.1, forward strand.
TGAGAAAATGGGAAGATCCATCGATATGGGAGCGGAACCTGACTCCCTCCTTCGTGATCTTTCGGAAGGGGGTCAATGAGAAAACCTGGAATCCCCCCGAATCGGTCAGGATGTTGCCTCTCCATCCGGTAAACGAATGAAGTCCTTTGAAGTGTTGCAGAACCTGTATTCCGGGTCTCAGGTACAGATGGTAGGTGTTTCCCAGAATGAGGGAAAATCCGATTTCTTCCAGTTCCTCATGGATCATCGCTTTTACCGTACCATGGGTCCCCACCGGCATGAATACAGGAGTCTCCACTGGCCCATGAGGAAGGTTCAGGACTCCACACCGGGCCTTGCTTTCTGGATCCTGAGCAACCACACGGAATAAACCCTCTCCACCCTCTATCATGGTTACCAACGCCCCATTTCCATTGCCATTCTTTAAAAATTTCACATCCGATAGACCCGAATCCATACGATGCTTCCAGCCAGGAACAGGAAAAAGGCTGACCATGCCCCTGCCACAGGGGCAATGTATCCCAGCTTTGCCAGCAATACCATCATCATCTGGACCACGTAGTACAGCACCGAAAGAACCAGACTCACCAACAGACTCATCAGCAGGATATTCTTTCGGAACTTGGCACCTGCCAACCCTGCAAATACGGATACTACCAGCGGAGATGCGGCAAAACTAAACCGTTTATAGTATTCGGTCAAGGTTTCCCTGTAGGGAAGTCCGGCTTTCCGTAGAGACTCGATCCATTCCCGTGCCTGGGCAAGTCGCATTTCATCCACTGTCTTTGTCATCTTGCGGAATCTCAAGGGAGGAGTAGTGAGGGTTGTAGCTGGATAGAGGGAGATCTTTTCCTCCAGGAAATCCTCCCCAACTTTGGAAATGATTCGAGCCATCCGGAGTTCCCAGAATGAACCCTTCCATTCAGCTGATTCTGCGTCGATCCGCTCGATTAGATTCCCTTTCAGATCCCGCTTTGCCACCAGTAGCCCCATCAGGGTTCGTTTCTCATCATCGTAGTAATCCGCGTGATACACCGTATTCACATCATCTCCGAGGACGGTAACGTTGGAATTACTGAAGCTGGTACTTGTGTTCAAAACGTTTCGGAAAAGCTCATTCTTTGCTTTGTATGTATCGATCACCAGGTTCTCCTGGAAGTAAAAGCTGAAAAGGGAGAGTAGGACTCCCAACCCCAGTAAGGGAAGAATGAATCTGAAAAGGGAGATTCCTGCTCCCAGGACAGCGATCAACTGGTTCTTTCCATGAAAATCGCCCAGGGTGTACGCGATACTGAATAGGAGGGCAATGGGGATAGAGTAGGAAACGCATTTGGGAAGATACAGGCTCTGAATCTTCGCAATAGCAGATAAGGGAACCTCCTGGTTCAGGTATCTCCAGAGGTTGGTAAAGAGATCAACCATCTCAAGAATCATGATGAAAAAAAATAGGCTGGTAAAAAAAACAGGGAGGAACTCCTTTATGAGCAGTAAATGTAATTTCCTCATATTTGTCTCTCCTATCGACGTCTTCCCAAAAGAAAGGAGAAAGCTCCCAGAAGCAAGATTACGAAATTGGGAATCCACATAGAAAGGAAGGGGGAAAACGAACTCCGAACTCCGAGGGTCTGTCCTGCCACGAGCATTCCCCAATAGAGAATGGAAACCAGTAATCCTAAGCCGAATCCAACTACTTTCCCACTCCGCTTTGTAAACAGGGCGGTAGGAAAGGCGAAAAGAACGAAAAAAATACAACCTGCAGGGATGGAAAACTTTTTATAAAACTCAATCAGGTACAATTGGAGAGATCGATCCTGTACAGGACGGCTTTTCTCTTGCTCGATCTGCTGGGATAATCGTAAGAGGTTTTCCCGCACATTGGCAAAGGCAGAGGGGTTCTGGAGGATCAGGCGAATCCCTTCCGTGTATGCTTCCAGGTACCGAAGTTGCAAAGACTGTATACGAACATCCTTTTCCTGTATTCTTTCGTATAATTCTTTATATTTTTTTTGTATCTCTTTGTATACATCATAAGAACTCATCTCTCTTGGACCCAGTCCGCGAAAGGAGATGGAAATGTTTTTAAGGAGGATATTGTAGGACATTTGATCCGCAAAGGAGTAGGTATACCGCTCCTTTTCCTTCCCCCCTACTGATAGAAGAGATACTCCCTGGAGTACTAACTGGACTACTCCAGGAATCGACTTATCGAGGAATCCCTTTTCTGATGTGATAATCCGTTTGGCTCCGTCTGGATCTTTATCCAGGATCAGTATTTGACGGATCCCCTCCGCATCGAGAGGCCCATTGGTAAGGATGGTATCCTGGTAATTCTTTATGGAGTAGCTTTCGAGTTCGAGTTCTGGATGGGTGTAGAGAAGTTTCCTGTATAATTTGGTAAAATTCACCGTTCCCCAGGGCAGGAAATAATCGTTTACCCCGAAGGAAAGGAGAGCAAACAGTCCTCCCAGGACAAACACGGGGAGAAACAGCCGTATTTGAGGGATCCCCGAAGCTTTGAATGCTATGATCTCGTTGGAGGAAGCAAACTTGCCAACCGCCATCAAACAGCCCACCAGCGCGGAGAAGGGTGCGGAAAACGCCACTATGGCAGGGAGAGAGTAGAGGATCAATCTGGAAACATCCAGGAAAGGGACCTTTTTTGACAGTATTTCTTCAGCGAGAAGAAGGAGTTGGTTGATGAAAAATACGCAGAAAAAGAACAGAAAGGCAGTAAGGGTGGAAAAGATGAACTCGGAGCCTATGTACCCGTAAATTTTTCGATAGGATCGAGTGTTCACCCCGTAGACCCAAATCCCCCTGTTCCACGTTCAGAAGGGGAAAGATCCCGAACAGGAACAAACTCTGCCTGTACCACGGGAGAGAACACGATCTGAGCGATCCGATCACCTGGCTGGATGGTGATAGGCTCGGACCCGAGGTTGATCAGGATAACTTTTACTTCGCCCCGGTAATCCGAATCGATTGTACCGGGAGTGTTGAGTACGGTAAGGCCATGCTTCAAAGCCAATCCCGATCTTGGACGCACCTGCCCTTCATACCCAATGGGTATTGCAATGTGTATTCCTGTGGGTACCAGGGCAGTAGCACCTGGAGACAACGTGAGGGGAGCGGAAAGGGCAGCCTTCAGGTCAGCTCCTGCTGCATGCAAACTGGCATACTCAGGTTCCGAGGAGCTTTTCCCAAGGTATTCTACCCGTATACGCTCCATCGCTTACCTGCCTGAAGGCTTCTTACCAGCCTCCGCTTTCGGGGTATCCAGGAGAAGACTCAGGTTGATTCGTCCCATCTTATCGACTTCGATGATCTTTACCATCACTTCTTGATTGATGGACAAAACATCGTTCACCGAATTGATCCGTTTGTTGGACATCTTGGAAATATGACAGAGCCCTTCCTTACCCGGTAGGAATTCAATAAAGGCACCGAAATCTACGATCCGTCGGACGATCCCTTTATAGACTTTCCCAACTTCCGGCTCTTCCAGCATCCTTTCGATCGTTTCCCTCGCTTCCTCGCTACCCTTCTTTGTCTTGCTGTAGATCGTAACGGTTCCGTCGTTCTCGATATTGATGGTAACGTCGAATCGTTCCGAGAGGCTCTTGATCGTCTTGCCTGCGGATCCGATCACCGCACCGATCTTTTCAGGATCGATCTTGAAGGTGATGATTCTAGGAGCGTACTCGGAAAGAGGAGCGGGAGTGCTGACCGTCTTTTTCATGATGTCCAGGATGTAGAGCCTGCCCTTACGAGCCTGCTCGAGGGCCGTACGCATGATATCCATGCTGACCCCTGAAATCTTGATGTCCATCTGAAAGGCCGTAATACCCTTTTCAGTACCGGCAACTTTAAAGTCCATATCACCGAGATGGTCTTCCTCTCCCAGGATATCGCTCAGGACAACCGTAGTATCTCCTTCCTTCACCAGTCCCATCGCGATTCCTGCCACGGGTGCCTTGAGGGGAACTCCTGCATCTAAAAGCGACAAGGTTCCCCCACAAACGGTTGCCATGGAGGAAGAACCGTTGGATTCAAGTACTTCGGATACCACCCGGATTGTGTAAGGGAATACATCTCTATCAGGAAGCACCGCATTGAGGGCTCGATACGCCAGATGTCCGTGCCCGATCTCCCGCCTACCTGTAGCCAACCTACCCGTTTCCCCAACCGAGAAAGGTGGAAAGTTGTAGTGGAGGAGAAAATTCTCCCGTTTATCACCCTCGATATCGTCCATGATCTGCTCGTCGAACACGGTGCCCAATGTGGTTACTGCAAGAGCCTGCGTTTCTCCTCGGGTGAACAGGGCTGATCCATGCGTGCGGGGAAGAACGGAAACTTCGCAAGAAATGGGGCGGATATCCTCTGGCCCCCTTCCATCGGTTCGAATTCTACGCTCGATGATGGATTTGCGTACAATTCGGTACTCCAATTCCTCCATCAGCGCCTCGAACACTTTTACATGAGTTTCGGGAATCGTATCCTTATACTTCTCAAACGTCTCGCGGTGAACCTGTTTCACAGCTGCAGAACGGTTATGTTTTCCTTTTACGAAACACGCAACTTCCATCTTAGGATAGGCATAGTTCCAGATTTCTTCCCGATTTTCCAACACAGGTTCTGTCTCAGAACCGAGAGAAATCTTTTCTTTCCCCGCCAGTTCTCGCAACTGCAGCTGGAGGTCGCAAAGACGAACGATGCTTTCCTGCGCTTTGTCTAATGCCGCAATGAGAGTTTCCTCAGAAACCTCTCCTGCCCCACCCTCTACCATGGTGATGCCTTCTTTGGTGCCTGCCACCACAATATCCAGTTTCGCATTGGCAATCTGATCGTAGGTTGGATTTACCACGAGGTCGTTCCCCACGGCACATACCCGTACCGCTCCCACGGGCCCATCAAAGGGAATGTCAGAAATTACTACTGCGGCCGAAGAGGCAACGATGGCCAGTATGTCCGGCGGGTTGGTCTGATCGGCCGAAATCGTGGTAGGAACGATCTGGATTTCCCGTTTGAACTTCTTGCTGAACAGAGGCCGCATGGGGCGATCGATCAAACGAGATACCAGGATCTCTTTGTCACGGGGCCTTCCCTCTCGTTTCAGGAACCCCCCCGGAATTTTCCCAGCCGCATAGTACTTTTCGTTATACTCGACTGAAAGGGGAACGTAATCGAGTCCCTCTATATCTTTATCGGAACAGCATACAGTAGACAGAACTGCTGTCCCTCCATAGGTGGCGAACACGGCACCGTTGGCTTGCTTTGCCATTCTCCCCGTTTCCAGGGTAAGGTCCGTGTCTCCAATACGTAACGAAACCTTTTGAATCATTGATTATCCTTCTTTGTGTATTATTTTCTTAGATTGAGTTTTTCGAGCAGGGCCCGGTATTTTTCCAGATCGGTCCTCTTGAGGTATTTCAGAAGCCTCCGTCTCTGCCCAACCATCTTTAATAGACCCCGACGGGAGGCATGGTCTTTTTTGAAGACCTTGAGATGTTCGGTAAGTTTCTCGATGTTTCGTGTCAACAAGGCAATCTGTACTTCTGTTCTACCGGTGTCCTTCTCGTTAGCCCCGAACTCTTTAACGATGGTAGCTACTTCTTCCCGACTTAAGGGCATACAATTCTCCTTACTGTATTATGTAAAAGTTATGGCATCAACAGAGCCATTGGAATGCCAGCTCAGGAACTTCTCGTCAATTTCCAGAATTCCCTTCTTTTTTTCTCCCTGGAACCAGTATAGCACCGTATAGGTGCCCCGTCTTGGAAGCACCTGAGTAACATCCTTTCGGTTAAGGAGGGATCTTCCTTCTTCCGTATACACGGGAAGATCGGTGAGATCCACTTCAAAGGGATGACCCAACAGGTCAATGGCGGTATACATATCACCTTCCAGAATCGCATTCCTGATTCGGGTACTGCTTACGACTTCCCCTCCTCGAAGGACTGATGGAAGGATCTGTACCTTGATGCCCTTTGGTTCCAATAGTTCCTTCATTCTCCAGGCACTGGTGTCCATGTTATATCCGCAGTGAAAGTTTTCTCCTACTGCAATAAACCGAACATCTATGCCATTCTGGACCCATGACAAGAATTCCGTTCCCTTTAGTTTACCGAATTCCCAAGAAAAGTCAATCATCACGGTTGTGTCCAGACCCAGAGTACTCAACCCGTGCACCTTTTGACGTTTGGTCATGATATCTCCGGGATACTCCTCAGAACGCAGAATCCTCACTGGATGGGGGTTAAAAGTAATTACCCACGGACTAAGACCCTCTTGAGAACATACTTCCCTGATGAGGACCTGATGTCCCCGATGCAGACCATCGAACACCCCGATACTGAGTGCTACCGGTTCAGAGGAGACCTTCTGGGATCGCAGAAAAGCATTCCAATCTAGAACATTCATAAGTTCTTTTTGGATACCACGAATCTATAGGAAAGCTTCCCCTCCCTATACTGAACCGCACCCAGTAGCTCCCCTTCCGGAGATACTAGAATATAGGGTCCTTCCTGGAACCGCACATCCTGGAAGAAACGGGGATGCAGGGGCTTCCCCTCAAGGACTCCATGGGAAGGAAGAACACTTAATACCCGTCCAGGAACCAGACGGGACAAAACGTCTGTCCCCTTAAGTACTTGAGCCTTTTCCTCTATCTCCGAAGGCAGCACCGCATCTGTCAACTGAAAGGTTCCAATCCGTAGGCGAACCAATTCCTTTAGGTAAGCAGCAGAACCGCACCTTCTACCCAGATCTCTGGCAAGGGATCGAATGTAGGTACCTTTGCTACATACGACGCGCAAGGCCAGGTAAGGGGCTTTATACGTTTCGATCTGTAGGGAACGGATCTCCACAAGGCGAGGGGGTGGATCCACTCCTACACCTTTTCTTGCCATCCGATATGCCCGATCCCCTCCCACATGCACAGCCGAATAAGCAGGGGGTGCCTGGAGGATTGTTCCCAGAAAAGAGGGAATCTGTGCATTGATTTCTTCAAAAGTTGGAACCGGTGCTTCCAGTAC
>CALKLC010000047.1 GCA_937991975.1 uncultured Spirochaetales bacterium
AATGATACGGGTTTAGTCATGTAATCATCCGCACCGACATGGAGGCCTTCCACCTCATAGGAGACGCCCTGTTTCGCTGTAATCATGATGATGGGAACCATACATCCCTTGCTTCGGAGAATTCGGCAAACCTCAATACCCTCCAGGTCGGGAAGCATCCAATCCAATAACACTAAATCCACCCCCCCCTCAAGCGCAGCCAATAGACCGCTTTTCCCATCGTACCGCACCTCTACTTCCTTCCCTTGAAGGGAAAGCTCTACTTCGATCAGACGCGCAAGGGATTTTTCATCTTCTACGATGAGGATTTTCATGGATGAGTGCTTTCATGACATAGGGTTTAAATGAAGATTCCCCGGGATACCCGGGGAATCGATGGGAACTCTGTAGGTTGGATAGAAAAGCTCTAATCCATCGGAGAGAAGTCGCTTTTCGCGGCTCCGCACATGGGACATACCCAATCATCTGGCAGGGACTCAAAAGGAGTTCCAGCCTTTACCCCATTGTCCGGATCTCCTTCCGCGGGATCATAGATGTATCCACATACATTGCATACGTACTTCTTCATGCTTTTCCCCTTTCATTCAACTCTTCCACAGACCGTGGATATTGCAGTACTCCCGAGCGGATACCGTCTTGGCTTCGATACAGAACTCTGCCTTCGGGGCATCCCCCGGTTTCAAGAACTTCTTGTACCGCACTCCATCCGCTACAAGTTCGATCCACTCAATGTAGTGCTTTTCTTCCATCGGGTGAAGGGTGGTGCCAACGGTCACTCTGTATCCCGAGGGGGTCTTTTCGATCACAGGGACATGTTTCTCCGTACTCTTATCGGCTGTCTTCTCCTCGAAGAGCTTCATCGGCTGTCCGCAGCACACGAGTTCCCCTTCCCCACTGTCCAACACTTCCACGATGTTCCCACACAGATCACATTTATAGATTTGCGCCTTCGCTGTCATAGCTACCTCCTAGCGATCAATAGATATTACAACAAAATTCGTCTTCTGTCGTCCCGGCCTACTTTCTAAAGAGATCCGTTTCGCCTTACCAGTTTTCTCCCAATAGTTCGAAGTATGCTTGGGGATGAGCGCAGGCAGGACACGCTTTGGGCGCTTCGTTCCCTTCATAGAGGTATCCACAATTGATGCATCTCCATACAACCTTCTCGTCCCGTTTGAATACTCGACCTGCTTCGATGTTTGCCCGTAGATCGTTGTACCGTTTCTCGTGTTGTTTTTCCGCCACCCGAACCGCATCGAACACTGTAGCAACCGCTTCGAACCCCTCCTTACGGGCTACCTCTGCAAATTCTTTGTACATGGTGGTCCATTCGTAGTTTTCCCCCATGGCAGCAGCTTTCAGGTTGTCTGCCGTAGTTCCGATTACCCCTGCCGGGAATGCAGCAGATACCTCAGCCTCTCCCCCTTCCAGGAACTTGAAGAACCGTTTCGCATGTTCCTTCTCCTGATCCGCAGTCTCTTCGAAAATTTTGGAGATCTGAATGTACCCTTCTTCCCGTGCCTTGGAGGCAAAGTAGGTGTACCGGTTCCTTGCCTGCGATTCTCCCGCAAAAGCGGTGATGAGATTCTTTTCTGTCTGCGTACCTTTGATACTTTTCATACCGTATCCTCCCTCAAAAAAATATTATATCTTTAGGTTTAATGCTTCTTATTATGACAGATATTCCTGAATTTTACCAGATCTTTTTGCTCAACTTACCGAAGTTTTGGATGGATTCCCAATCTGCTCAAGGAAAAGTCGAAGCGGACAGGATCCTCTGGATCTACCATCCTGAATGCATGAGTTATTTCCTCTACCGTGGTACGATCGATCCCCTTCCGGTGGGTAAGCCTTAAGCGCAAACCCCATCGGTACAGGTGCGTATCCACGGGTACCCGCAATACAGCGGGGAGCAGGGAACGCCAACCTCCCGGATCAATTCGGTCCTTTCGTACCATCCACCGGAGGAATAAATACCACCGTTTCATTCCCCCGCTTTTGGAAGGATCTGATAGGAGAATTCCCCAGGAGTCGTTCCTATGGGCTATCATCCTCTGAAAGATCTTCTTGATGCCCGGTTCAGGATTATCCCCTGACCCTCTATACCCTGAAAAGAAACATTCCTCCAATGTTCCATACTCTCTAAGAACTCCTTTTAGGGCATACAGGAAAGATACAATCTCCTTTCTGGAAAAGAACCGGTACCGAAAATGTTCAAACCAATGATCCAGATCATCTTTAGAAGCCTCCAACAGATGATCCTTCAATTTAGCCCCGAAAGGGGTCAACACCTCATCACACGCATGTAAGATTCCTCCCACCCGGCCTAGAGCGAGGGAGGAGCAGATAAAAGCAGCTACTTCCCGATCCGCTAAGCCTGGATACATCCGTACCCGTGAAAGAGGATCCGGATCGATGAACTCTTCCTTATGGAACCTTTGATAGGTCTCCTCAAGAAAGGTCTTCAGGGCGGAGGTTTCTAAGGAACTCATTCTTTTTGGATTCCACTGTGAACAGTATATCCGACACCTGCCCTTCTGGAGAATCGAATAAAATCCTTATGGTAGCGAGGGGAGGTGCGAACAAATTCCACAGCCTTCGTTTGGGAACCTGTACCGTAGCCTTCTGGATCCATTTCCGGGAAAGAGAGATCGTTTCCACCTGCAGTTTCTTCGAAGTGGTTCCTACCGGTAAAGAGAAGATTTTTCGCTCTGGGGGAATGTAGCGGATGAATACCCGGGTATCCGTCAGGTAAAAGAGACAGTACGCAAAGGGGGGAATCGATTCGAGAGGAGTCAGAAGCTGCCCCAACGCATACCCAAGGATCCTTTCTCCCACCTCCCGTTCCACACCTTTCCAGTATTCCAGGCTTTCGTCTTGTGTTGTCATGGGAAAATCCTACCTTCTTTTCCCCTGATGGGTCAATTCTACCTATCGAAGGAGGATTCTATTTTCACAATCAACCTTCACCCTGTCTTCCCTTGACAGAAAGACCCCCTTAACAATAGGGTTCTCTTATGTACCTGAAACTGATAGCCTGCAATGTACTCCTTCGCGAAATATGCCGGGAAGTAGCCGCCTCCCCCCACACCTTCGACCTATATTTTACAGAAAAAGGGGAACACGAGAATTGCGACCGCCTTCGATCCATCATCCAAAGGGAAATCCGAAGCGCAGAAGAAAGTGGCAAACCATACGATGCGATTCTGCTGGGGTACGGGTTGTGCGGGAATGCAACAGTAGGGTTGGGATCGGACACCTTCAGCCTCGTCCTTCCCCGTGCCCACGATTGCTGCACCCTATTTCTCGGCTCCAAACGAAAGTTCCAGGAACTCTTTGCATCCAACCCCAGCCGGCCCTTTGCCGCTCCCGGATACATGGAAAGGGGAACCGAACCCTTTCAAACCTCCCTCAGCCGGAAGTTTTTAGGTCTGGACAAATCCTACGAGGAGTATGTTGCCCTATACGGAGAAGAAAATGCCCGGTACATCATGGAAACCCTTTCTTCAAAAACCGCTGAAGATCAAACCCTCGTGTATATTGCTATGCCCGGAACCGAACACCTGGGGTGGGAAGAGCGCTGCAAAAAGGAAGCAGAGGAAAAAGGGAAACGATTCATTCGGGTTGAAGGGGATACCCGCCTGATCCATAACCTAGTCTATGGGATATGGGACCCGGAAGAGTTCCTCCTGGTTCCCAGAGGACAGAAGATCGCACCGTTGTACGATTGGGATCAGGTAGTGATATCAAAATCTCAACTCTGAATCTCGTTTACCAGCGCGTCGAAAATGGTAAGCATATCCACCGTAGTTTTCCGTAACCGGGATGCAAGGATCCGGGCAATAGCCCGGGTGATAGGAAGAGCAATTTCCGGATTCGTTTTGCCCAGGTTCAGAAAATCTTCTTTGTTCAGCACAAGGAACTCCGAATCTTCCAGGGCAAGCACGGTGGCAGAACGCTTATCGTCATCCACCAGGGCAATCTCACCAAAAAACACATCGTTCTCTGCCTTCAACTTCACCACTGTATAAGTATCACCGGCTCGGGTCTGCTTTTGAATCTCTACGCTCCCCTTATACACAATGTACATTTCAGAACCGATATCTCCTTCCCGGATGATTACAGCCCCTTTAGGGTACGATTTGAGCTTTATGATGTCTAACAGCCGCTTCAGATCGGCTTCTCTCTCTTTCAATTCATCAAAAATCGCGATACGCCCCAGTTTCTGGAGGATCTCTTCCTGCTTCATGCCCCTACCCTTTCCAAAAAGATCGCCAGGCTGTACTTCTGGATCGTATAGGCATCGTCGGGCAGAAGATACGGACGGTTCACCTCCAGCTCTTTCACTTTCTGGAGGTTGATGATCAGCTGGGACACATCGGAAGTTTTCTGGGCTTCCCGGAGAGATTCCATCTTGATCCGGTTGGGGGATCCTGTATTTTCAAGGATTCCAATCAGGATTGTCTGAGGATCTTCTTGAAAGGACCGTTTGAACTCCCCATAGGTTTTCCCGGTATACTCAGGAGGAATAGGACGAGTGATGATCCGGGTCCTGCTCTTTTCCTGGGAAAGGAGTTCATAGATGATATGGGACATCCCGTTCGTAGCCGAGGTATTGGCCAGAACCCTTCGGCTAAATTCACGGTTAAAGAGGATTTCATCACACTGGGCATGTCGAAGGTAGGATTCGTACTTCTTATCCAGTATTTCTGCGCACACATACACATCTTTACTGAGGGCTTTGATCGTGAGAACGGTCATTACGGTCTTGGAGTCTACTTCCGAAGGGGCCGAACTTTCCAGCGTATCAGCCAAAATTAGTACTTTTTTGGCAAACTTCACATTGGCCCGCAGGAGGGACGTTTCGGCAAAATAATCCCCCCTGACGAACTTCAATCCTTTCAGTGGCGGGCGGTCTTTCAAAGCTTCTACCCGTTCAGGTTCTACATTGGAAATGATCACGATGTTTTCTGCATCCAACTCTGGTGAAACCTGCAGGATGTCCAGCAGAATATCTTCCATATCATCCTTCCACCCACAGATGATAAGATGATTTTTTAATTTCTTGTACTCCATCAATCCCCTCCTGGCTTTAGTGTTTCGATCCACCAGGAACGATGCTAATGTTCCAGAAAGAAGTGTAGTGGCTCCGATACCAAAGAAAACGGTAAAAATAGCAAGGACCTTCCCCGTAACCGAAGCCGGGACTTTGTCCCCATATCCTGTTGTACTGAAGGTGATGATGGACCACCAGAGTCCATCGAAAAAACTTCGGAACTGTTCGTTCGCGCCCCTCTCGATCCAGACCATGATTCCGGCAGAGGCAATAAGAAATCCGAAAAACACATAAAAAGGACGCACCTTTGGATCGGTAAACAGGAGAAAGAGTTTCTTTAACTGTTTCATTCTACCTTGCTGGAACACCTCTGATTCCCCTTTTCTTTCCACCCTTCCACCGCCTGTTCGAAGATGCGAAACTCCTCTTCTACTTTCAGTAAAGCATCCCGCGCTTTCTGCACATCCTGTGCTTTGGAAGCCTGTTCCAGCTCGGCCGCTGCATTCCCCAGCCTCCGAGCCTGCAGGTTCCAGGAACCTCCTTTGATTCCATGGGAAGTTACCCGAAGGGGATCCCAGAGCCCTTTATCCAGGGCTTCTCGCATCTCTGGAATCTGTGCAAGTACTTTTTTTCGAAACCCTTCGATGACCCTGTCTACCACTTCGGTTTTTCCCATAAAGGTTTGCAGCGCTTCTGGATAATCGAACACTTCCCTAAAAATCGGCTCTTTCTCAGCTTCTACCTCTGTCAGTTCTTCTACTTCCTCCGTTTTATCCACCTCCAGTTCTGGCAGTTCCTCCCTGTCGTTTTTCTCGCTGTTGGAAGTGGGGGCCTCTGTTCCTTTGCCCTTCGGTATATATTTCTCGAGGAAAGGAATCAAGTCTGTACTCTTGAAGGGTTTGGTTAGGTAATCGTCCATTCCCGCCTCCAGGCATTTTTCTTTCTCTCCTTTCACAGCATTGGCCGTTACCGCGACGATTGGCCCCCTATACCCCTTCTGACGGAGCTGAAGGGAAGCTTCGTAGCCGTTCATCACAGGCATCTGAACATCCATGAACACGAGGTCTACCGCTTCTCTTCCCAGCAGATTCACCGCTTCCAGGCCATTCTCTGCCAGTAGAACTTGCAGACCGTACTTTTCAAGTATCGTTTTGAAGAGTTGTTGGTTCACCAGGTGGTCTTCCGCTACCAGCACCCTGCGCCCACCCCAGGATAGGATTTTGTCTGATTCTTCGATCTCATTCTTCGCCGCTTTCACACTCGTTCCATAGAGAATCGAAACAATACATTCCAGGAGCTCCCGCCGTTTGATGGGTTTATCGATATACCCGGAAAACCAGCCGAGGAGTTTCATTTTCGCTTCTGTTCCAAAGCCCAGGGGACTCATAAGGATCATCCGGGGAGAGAAAGACAAGGAGGCGTTTCGTACCTCACTGGCAAATTGCCATCCATCCATCCCTGGAAGATGCTGATCCACCAGCACCAGATCGTAGGGATCTTGTTCCCTCTGTTTTAACATCTGCAATGCTTCCTGACCCGTGCGTGCCCAATCCACCTGGCGGAACCAATCCGTGAGATGATAGTAGAGGACTTCCCACACATGCTGGTTGTCCTCCACGATGAGGAGAGGCTTTAAAGCTTCAGGTTCTTCTATTACATACTCCGCTTCTTCTTCATGATCCATCACCCTCGAAAGGGGTAGGGTGAAATGGAAATTCGACCCCACCCCGAGGGTACTCTGGACACCAATGGTTCCATTCATCATCTGGACCAGGCTCTTTGAGATAGAAAGACCTAAACCAGTTCCCCCGAACTTTCTTGTGGTAGACGAATCCACCTGAGTAAAGGCGGAGAATAAAAGGGGGACTTTATCCTCAGGGATCCCAATTCCTGTGTCGATGATCTCGAACTTTACTTTCCAAACCTCTGGACCTTTTTCTACCACCCGTACCCGAACAAGAACTTCCCCCCTCTGTGTAAACTTCACCGCATTGTTGATCAGATTGATGAGAATCTGCCGCATCCTTACAGGATCGCCATGGACCCACGGGGGAACGTCTTTGGCAATATCTATGATAATTTCCAATCCTTTTTTATGGGCCAGAAGACTTACCATGTCCACGGCTTCCTCGATGAGGGAAACCAGTTCGCAGGGAATAATCTCGAGGGAGAGTTTACCCGCTTCGATTTTGGAGAAATCCAGAATATCGTTGATCAATCCCAGAAGCACTTCTGCTGAGTATTTCACCTGCGTGGCATACTCTTTCTGTTCCTCGTCCAACCTGGTTTCCAGGAGGAGTTCTGTCATGCCCGTAATCGTATGGATGGGAGTACGGATCTCATGACTCATGTTAGCGAGAAAGGCGCTCTTGATCTGGGTTGCCTTCTCTGCCTCCTCCTTTTCCCGCAAAAGACGCTCCTCGCCTCTCTTGTGCTTGGTCACATCCTCCAGGATCCCGAAAATGAAAGGGGAAAAATCTCCTTTTCCCACATGGTGGAGGCGCATCCTCACCCATCGGGTATCGTTACCCTCCACATGGAATCTGCATTCCATCTCCACATCCGAGTTTTTCTGCTGCAGGAGCCGCTCTATCCTGGCTGAACCTTCATCCCTGAACTCCTCCGTGCATAGGGAAAAGATGTTTGATCCCTGTAATTCGGTAGCTGTTTTTCGAAAGATTCTCTGAGCAGATTCATTACAAAGGATAATGCGGCCCTGGAAATCCAGAATCACAATTCCTAGAGGTGAGTGCTCGAAAATGATCTGGTAATGTTTCCCAAAATTCACTCCCCCTTACCTCCCCACCCTTTGGTGGATCTTACAGTCACCGAATCCTTTTCGGGAGATTCCCTTCTAGGCCCTGGGAAAAGGAGGGCCCTCCCAATCAGAAGTTCATGCTCAATATTTCCGTGGCCTTTTTTCGAATCCACTCTGGTTTCAACGGTTTGATGAGGTAACTCTTCACTCCGTATTTCAGTGCTTTGATCACTGTTTCCCGCTTCGAAAGAGCAGATAGTACGATGATCGGTATCGTGTTCCCTCGTTTTTTTAATTCTTCCAGCGTCTGGAACCCATCCATCACCGGCATCATGAGATCGAGGAATATCAAATCATACCCATCCTGTTTCCATTGTTTCAGAAACTCTTCTCCGTTGTCAAAGGTCTCGATCTTGAATCGGGCATCCGAAAAAGCAGTTTTGATTAGTTCCTGAATCACAAAATCGTCATCCACCACTGCAAAAGTCAACACATCCTGCAGTTTTGTCAGATCGGGGGTGGAGAGTTTTTCTCCTTCGAACCTCATATGGATCGATTCAGCCTTCTCTTTTCGAGGAGCTGAAGCGGATAGAAGTTCCTGATGTACAACCAGGTTCTCCTGATCTAAATAGGAGCCCGCTTTTCTTCCCAGAAGCCCGTCCATCGCTTTTTCTAGGTTGGATGTGACCTCAATCTCGGCAAACTCCTTTTTGCCCTTCACAAAGGAAGCTACAAAATCTGAAGTAGTGAGGATCTTTACGAACTTTGGTTTTGCCTGGGAATGTTCCAGGATCGTAGAAAGGAGCATGTTGAGTTTTAGGGAATCATCCCCTGTAATAGAGAGGTTGGACATGATGATGAGCACTTTAGGCACCTGAATTTCGTACAGGTCGATCAATTCCGTGATCTTGTATTTGAGAAGTTCTATCTTTTCTGTGTTAAGTCCCTGGGCGATCTCTATGAAGAGAATGTCCTCGTTCACATGGGCCTCAATGATACAGGGAGTGGAATCGATCTGGAGGTTCACCCCCAGAGTTTCGGATATGCTCTTGATCAGAAGATCCATCTTGATGGGTTTGGTCAAAAACTTCTTTATATTGTATTTTACTAATTCGATCAAAGTCTCCCTGTCGATCTTGGAGGAAGCCATGATCACAGGAGTTTGCACTGTATTGGGATTTTCTTTCATTTCCCTCAGTACATCCAGTGAGCTCTTTCGAGAAAGGTAGTAATCCATGATCACAAGATCTGGGAGGAAGCTCCGGATTTTCAGGGAGCCTTCCAACCCATTGGAGGACGTTAACACTTCAAATCCAAGTTCTTCCAGCTTCTTTTTGAAGAAGTCCCGCAATAGGGGGGATTCATCGATCACCAGTATCTTTTTCATACCTCCCTTATATTCCCCAACTCCACTTTTTTCAAGCATTTCTTTTCTCCTCCCTTGCCATGGAAGCGTGAAAAGAGTATCTTTTTGTTACTGACTAATAGTCATTTATTATATCGAAGTCAGGTATTAAATATGGGTACAGAAGCACGAAGGTTACGGGAAAAGGAACAGAGAAGGCAGACCATTCTGGAAACAGCAGAAAGGATTTTTGCCGAAAAAGGGTTCAACGAAACACCGATGGATGAAATAGCCGAAGCGGCTGAGTTGAGTAAGGGGACCCTATATTTATATTTCAAAAGTAAAGAGGAATTGGCTTTTGCTATTTTTCACAAGAACCTGATGGTTCTGAAAGAAATGATCCAACAAGCTGCCCAATCAGCCAGGAAAGGAATCGATAAGATTCGGGCTATTCTCAGTGCCTACTATCAATTCTATAACGAACACCTCTATTTAGGATCTTCACAACCCACAGAAAATACCCGACGGCAATACCTGAACCGCTTGCTGGGGTACTATTTTCAAGGGGAACATCCCAATCATCCCTATGCAGAAGGTTGTTTTAGAGAAATCCAGGAAATCATCAGTTGTATCGTGAAAGCCCTGCAGGAAGGGATCCAGGATGGATCCATTCGTAAAGAAATCGATCCTGGCAAAACAGCCATGACGTATGGGAACCTTGTCCTTCTATTCATGCTCCACATCTCCCAGGGAGGGAACCTCGTCCTGAAAGGGCATGGGTATACGGCAGAAGAACTGTTCGATTACATGTTCGAGCTGTTTTTACATGCGCTGATACGGGAGGCCTGATGATGTATCGAAAGATCCTTTCCCACCCCAAACTGGTGCTTGGCATAACCGGGTTCATTACCCTGCTATTTGCCCTCCAAATACCAAAATTACGGATCGACAATGACCCGGCTTCCTTCATTCCCAAAGATCATCCCACTTACCTGGCCAAAGAGCGAACGGATGAGTTATTCGGAGAAGATCTAGCCCTATCCATCGGTCTTAGAGATCGATCGGGCAAGTTCTTTACACGGGAAAACCTGAAGATACTTATAGAGCTCTCTGAAAAGTTTAAGGACATCCCAAATGTGTCCGATGTAACCTCTCTCACTACCACAGACTATATCGAAGGAACAGCCGAAGGAATCACTGTATCCCCCCTCCTCGATCCTGCCGCTTTCGAGGGGACAGAGGAGGAGATCGAAAGGCTACTAGAGAAACTACGCTCCTGGGTTGTGTATGACCAGGCTCTCGTATCCCGGGACTTCAGTGCTGTACAAATCCTCGTTGTGCTGGAACGGAAACTTTCCGAGGAACAACGGGAACAGGTATACCATGATACCCTACGGATCCTCCGCCATATCGTGGGAGATTCCCTCGAGTACCATGTAGCAGGAACACCCGCAGTCACGGTTTTGGTCAGTGAAAACATGCGCTCGGATCTGAAGGCTTTGATCCCTCTCGTGATGATTGTGGTGATTCTAACCCTCTACGCTTCCTTCCGCCGCTGGGCAGGAGTATTACTGCCCATGCTCTCCATCACCATAGGAACGATCTGGACACTGGGGATCATGGCCCTCTGTAATGTTACCCTATCGATGGTGGGAACTGTAATTCCAGTGATACTCGTGGCAGTGGGAAGCGCCTATGGGATCCACATCGTGCATCGATACTATGAAGTGGAACGTAAAGAAGATCTTTCACCCGAGACAATCCTCCATGAAGTAGTACAGGACGTATGGAAACCTGTCTTTCTAGCAGGGATTACCACCCTCATTGGTTTTGGATCCGTTGTTACGAGCAGGGTTCTTCCCATGCGGGACTTCGCCATCTTCACCTCCCTCGGAGTGTTATTTGTAATGGCTAATGCCCTGATTGTAATTCCCTGTATCTTACAGGTCCGCCATAGAACCCTGCCTCCCCTTCCCTCCTCTTCGGGGAGCACTACTCTCCATATCCTCGAATGGCTGGATGCCAGGCTGTTCCATTCGAAGCCAGCAAGTATCCTCCTCTTCGCGGGCATTTTTGCACTGTCCCTCTTGGGAGCCCATAGATTGATCGTCGATAACTCCTTGATTGAATATTTCAAGAAGAATACCGAGGTATACCAGTCGGATGTATTCCTTCGTACCCATTTCGCAGGCACCCGTCATTTCTCCGTGGTTGTATCAGGATCGAAAAAGGGAGATCTCACCGATCCCCGGGTACTGCAGTTTATGGACGGTTTAGCAAACCACCTCCTGCAAAAGCACCCCGAAGTATCCAAGGTACTCTCTTTTACCGATTTCATCAAACGGATGAATAGCCTCCTCCAGCCTAACGGTTTGTACGAAATCCCGGCGAATCCAGAGAAGTATGGGTTGAATTCTACATCCGATCTAAAAGATCTCATATCCCAGTACCTTCTCCTCTATTCGGGGAATCTGTCCAAATGGGCGGATGATGCGCTGGAACCTCAAACAGCCCGTATGATGGTTCAGCTTCGAACCCCCAACAATAGTTTTACCCGAATCGTAGTTCCTGAAATCTATACATACGCCCAAAACCATCTGCCGGAAGGGTATCAGCTCGAGATATCCGGTATCGCTCTCATCGAGAACACCCTGGTAGATCTGATCGTGAATGCTCAGGTTACCAGTATCTCTATCTCCCTCGCATTGGTGATTCTTGTAATTATCCTCAGTTACCGGTCTTTCTGGATTGGTCTCATTGGGGCGTTGCCCCTCATGACATCCATACTCATCAACTTTGCGTTAATGGGATTCACCCGCATACCCCTCGATATTTCCACTGCCATGGTTGCTTCGGTCACAACAGGGATTGGTATCGATTACACGATCCACTTTCTTTCCTCCTATTCCACTGCGTGGAAGACCGTCGGCTCTCACGGGGATGCTCGAAGGAAAACCCTAACTACAGTGGGGCCCGCTATCCTGTACAATGCAGTTTCTGTAGGTGCCGGGTTTGCCGTCCTACTGCTCTCGCAATTCAAGCCCCTGAACTATTTCGGGTTACTCATCTCTTTGACGATGCTTACCTCCAGTATAGGGGCTTTGACGATCGTACCGATGGCTCTTGAAGTTTTCAATCCTCGGTTTAAAGACTGATTCTCTAACAGGAGGAACGTATGAAACGTTCTATCGGTATAGCTGCAGGACTCTTCCTGCTCTGGATCGGTTCCCTCTCGGCATTGGACGGAAGGGAGATCATGCTTCGGGTGGACAAACGCCCCACAGGAAAAACTTCCCATGCCCTGGTGCGAATGGATTTGGTGGACAGTAGGGGACAGGTAAATACCCGTAGCGTGGAAATGTTCAGTGTAAAAGACGAAAAGGACTTGAAAAAACTGGTGATCGTGTTCCACGCTCCTGCCTCGGTAAAGAACACACGGTACCTGGCTGTGGAAAACGAAGGCCGGGATGATGACAAATGGATCTATCTTCCCGCTTTGAAACGGGTCCGCCGGATCGCTGCTTCCGAGGGGGGGAGTTCCTTCATGGGAAGCGATTTTACCTATGACGACATGTCCGATCGGGATGTAGATAGGGACAATCACAAGTTCCTGCGGGAGGAATCCCTGGGGTCTTACCAGTGCTACGTGGTGGAATCTGTAGCGAAGGATCCCCAGGATAGTCAGTACTCCAAACGTATCTCCTGGATAGCGAAAGAACTCTGGATACCGGTGAAGATCGAACTGTACGACAAGAAGGGGAATCTCCAGAAGATCGCTACGATGGACAGGATCGACACCCTGCAGGGGTTTGTCACTCCTCTGCAAACTACCATGAAGAACGTGCAAAAAGGAACGGCTACTGTACTCGTGATGGAAAAATTCGTATGGGACGAACCCATCCCCTCGGGCCTTTTCACCACCCGGTATCTGGAAACGGGGAAACCTTAATACAAAAGGAGTAAAGGCTATGGTTCGTGCACATTTCATTTCTGTTTTATATTCAGCACTTCTTTGCGCTCTTTTCCTAGTGATCCCCCTGTCGGAAGTCGAAGCATCTCCTAAAGGGGGAGCAGGCGCATCCAATCAGATAGGTGTAGCCAATCTTGGAAGTAATTCGGACTCAACCGTTGAACCAAAAACTGCACAGCAAGGAGATCCTTCCGGAAGCTTTGAAAGAATCGTTGAAACAGGCCCCTCCTGGACAGGCGAGGTAAGGGCTACGACAAGGCTTTATCGAGATACGAAGGGGATCGAACATAGCACCTGGGAACCGAATCCAAGGGTGGATCTCTCGGTAGAGGCTACAAATGAACAGGCGGAGCTTAAAGTTAAATTCCGCTGGGATCCCACCTGGCAGATTCAAAGCTCGGATACCCTGTTCCAGCGGATGATCGACGAGGCCTACGTTCGAGGATTCCTGGGATCCACTGTACTTGAAGCCGGCTACATGAAGGTTGTGTGGGGCAAGGGTGACGATGTACACGTGCTGGACGTTCTGAATGCCACCGATTACTACGATTTCGTCAATAACGATTATCTGGATCGACGGGTTTCCCAGTGGATGTTGCGTGTTGTGCACCCCTTAGGGGAGATGCATAGCCTGGAACTCGTCTGGGAACCTGTAACCATACCAGACCGCATTCCTCTCGAAGGGCCCTGGAAACCCTACGCGATTTCCGCCCTGGAAGGGAAACTTCAGGCTCTACCAGGATTCCAGCAACCTGTGACCGCCTCCCAGTTACTGGCCAACGGGAAATTGATCCAGGATGAGCTATCCACCCTGGCAGACGGGACTTACGGGATACGGTTTACCGGTAGTTCTCATGGGTTCGACTACGGGATCCTTTATGCCTACACATACAATCGGCAACCCAAGGTAGATCTGAGCCATGTTACCCCCGCCGATCCGAAGATATACCTTACCTACGATAGGATGCACTGCCTGGGAATCGAGGGAGCTACTGCGTGGAAGGGATTTAACTTCCGGTGGGAAGGGGGATACTTTCTTACCGAGGACACCAAAGGCACGGATCCGCAGGTGCGGAACCCTTCGGTGGGGTACGTGGCGGGGTTCGATCGAGATTTATGGACCGATGGACCCAATCTGAACCTCCAGGTGCAGGGGATCCTCCCTCTTTATACAGACAAGATCGATCAAAACCCCCTCGATGTGGAGTACCGCTCCGATGGAAAGTATACAAGCCACATCCTGGCCGGCCGTCTTTCCGATTCTATCCTGGAAAACAAGGTAAAGGTGAAACTATCCACTGCCTATGGGATTGAACATCGGGATCTACGGATCGTTCCGGAGCTCACCTACGAACCTTTCGACGATTTTCAGATCAACATCCGCTGGGTCCAGTACCTGGGGGATCGAGATACCACCTTTGGACAGTACAAAGATTCATCCTTCCTGGAACTGGGAGTGTCCTATCGGTTCTGATGGTAACCAGATTCAATCCTCAGGCTTTCCCCTAAGCCCCGGGGTGGCCTGAGGATGTTGATGTAGAGATCCCATCAGGTAAAAAAGTCGGTACATTGTTCTGGGAACAAAGGGGCTCTGTAAGCAAGCGCCTACTGTACCATCCCATGGATCCTGACCTGCAGAGCACCGTAGAGTTTCCCCCTATCATAAGACAGGTACTTATCCTGAGGATAGAAACCAACTAAGGCAGTGATAGATAAACCAACCTTCTGTGATAGATTCCCTCCATAATTCCCCACCAGTGAAACCCGCTCGGTGATATACCCCGAACCAGGCACGTACGTAATACTGTGAAGGATCCCGGCCAATAGTCCTTTTTGCGTAAAACGATAGGCAAGAACTGTATCATTCGCCCAGTACATGTCTGTTCGTTTCAGTACCACATTGGCAGAGGGTTCATAGAAATAGTTCTCGTTTACATCCTCTACCCCCCCCATGTCGAAGAACACCCAGTGGGTTGTGGTTGCAAATACGAAGTTTCCCCATGCCCCTTGCAGGGTGGGTGAGATCTGATACCGAACCCCATAGCCATCCTTCCTATCGATCGCTTTTCTTGCATCTCCATCAAAAGGGGAATCGTAATCGGCCAGAGGAGTGTACCCAAATCCCAGCGCATCATACGCATAGCGAACCCCAGCCAGCAACCGAAGATCGAAAAAGGCTATGGGAACAATGTGAAAGAAGAAGGATAGGGTATCGTACGCTGGGGTGAGAGAGTTTTCCAACCCCGCTTCCCACAAAGTGGAATCCCAGAGTATCCCCTTTTTCCCTTCATAGAGGGTGGATTGGTAGGCGATTCGGCTGGTAAGGTCCAATCCAAGGGGATTCATCGAACCCGACACAGACTGCGACCATATCCACCGGGGGTACACGTTTTCCTCTGCCTGCACCCTATCCTCCAGACCGTAAAAAAACACAAAGATCCAAAGCCCGTACAGAAGAGTAACTCGGAACCGTATTCT
>CALKLC010000048.1 GCA_937991975.1 uncultured Spirochaetales bacterium
AAAGCCGAGTTCCGGGAGCTTCCTCTGCCGGAAAGCGCAAAAGAGCTCACTCCCAAACTTGTGGAAGATCTAGAAGCGAATCTCGAAAAAGTGAAGGATGCATTAAGAAAGATCGAGGTTGAAAAAACAGCTCTGAAACAAAGCTATGGAGGGGGAATCTTGCTCCTGTATGAAATTGTTGAAGTTGGTTTCCGAATCGAAGAGTTGAAGAGTCATCTGGAGCAAACGGAACATGCCTTTCGATTGTCTGGCTGGATTCCCGAATCCTTCCTTACGAAAACTCTATCGGCTCTGGATACCCTTACCGAAGGACGGATCGCTATTCGAGTGTATGAACCGGAAGAAGTTCCTTCCGTGCGCCAAGGAAAGGAAAAGATTCCCGTACGGTTGAAGCATAGCAAGTTCTTCCAATCTTTCGATGGCATCGTGTTTTCGTACGGTGCTCCCCTCTATGGATCCATAGACCCTACACCCATCGTAGCTGTATGTTTCACCTTCCTCTTCGCCATTATGTTTGGAGATTTAGGGCAGGGGTTTATCATCTTCCTCTTTGGGGTGTTAGTGAGTCGAGAGTCTATTCCGCAGCTAAAGAATTGGAAGAAGTATGCTCTGGTGTTCAACACCATTGGGATTGCATCGATGGTTACGGGAATCCTCTATGGGTCCTGTTTTGCCAGTGACAAACTTCTCATTCCGGTCGAACGTTTTCTAACAAAACTGGTTCTCGGGGAACCAAAAGACCGTTTCATTTCCCTTATGCCTACAGAAGGGATCGATCGAATGCTGGCCTTCTTTGGGTTTACCCTGGCCATTGGGGCAGTAATCAATTCGTTGGGATTGATCATCAATATATTCAATAGGATCCGACAGAAGGATCTTCATCATGGGATCTTTTCCAAAACAGGACTGGTAGGAGCGTTGTTCTTCTGGTATGCCTTCGCGCTGGGAATACGAATCGTCGTGTTCAAAGGAAAGATTTACTCCTTTGACATGCCTGTCCTGTTTACCCTTCTTGTACTGATCTTCTGGGGCGAACCTCTCTCTCGGTGGATCGAGGGAAAACGACCGTTGTTTCCCGAAGGGTTTTTCCCCTTCATTATGGAAGGCCTTGTGGAAGTACTTGAGTCGGTTTCGTATTATATTTCCAATTCGGTGAGTTTCCTTCGTGTGGGAGCCTTTGCATTGTCCCATACGGTGTTGAGCCTGATCGTGTTTCAAATAGTCGATCTTATGCAATTCCTACCAGGGAGCCTATTCTTTCAGGCCCTTATCATACTCTTGGGGAATCTGTTGATCCTTGTACTGGAAGGACTCATTGTAACGATCCAGGTGATTCGATTGCACTACTATGAGTTCTTTTCGAAATTTTTTACCGAATCGGGAGTGCCGTTCAAGCCATTTGACTTGACGCAAGCATAGAATATTGAGAGGAGGAGAATAATATGAAAAAACTGCTGTCTATACTAATCGTCCTGGTAGGTTTCACGGGTATTGCATTGGCAGAACAGACTACAGGTGCTCAGACTTCGTACGTGTATTGGAGATGGATTTCTGCGGCAGTGGCTGTAGGAATCGCCTGTATTGGGGGTGGGATAGCCGTAGGTCAGATTGGAGCAGCTGCCATGGGGGCGATGAGCGAGAATCCAGAACTGTCAGGTAAGGCTCTTCCGTATGTAGGATTGGCCGAAGGAATATGTCTCTGGGGATTCCTCGTTGCACTCTTGATCCTCTTCATTTAACGTTAAGCTATGGAATTCTATGTCATAGGGGAAGAAGAACTGGTCATTGGGTTTCGACTGGTGGGAATCGAAGGGAAGGTGGCAACTAACCGACAGGAAGCCCTCGAAGGGTTCCTCTATGCTACGAAAGAACTGAAACCCAGGATCCTGATTCTCACCGAAGAAATTGCCAGTTTCCTGGAGACAGAAGCGGCAGAATGGAACCTTTCGGGTCAGTTTCCCCTCCTTGTCGAGATACCCGGCTTGCAGGGAAAACTGCCTGGCAGAAAGACTCTAGTTGAAGCGATTCGGGAAGCCGTAGGAATCAGTGTGTAGGTTGGTATGGAAGAAATAAAAACTAGCGAAAAATTGGAGCAAGAAATCCTCGAGGATGCGCGTAAAAAGGCAGAACGCATTCTCAAAGGGGCGGAAAAAACTATCTCCGAAATTGAAAGGGAGTGGAAAGAGAAAGAGGAAACCTTCCTTGCTGCCAGTAAACAGGAAATAGCAGAAAAGAAAAATAGACTAAAGCAGGAGATTTCTGCTTCTCTTCCCCTGGAGATAAAACGGACTGAACTGCAGATCCTGAACGAAAAGCTCGATGCCTTTTTACAGAAGTTCTTCAATGAGCTTACCGGGGAGGAATTCGCCTCGTTGATCCGGTCGCGGTTGACGCAGGTGGCTTCCTTTTTTAAAGGCAAACCTATTTTCATATTATCCAATGGAGTTGTGCAGGCTGAATCTCTTGTTCAAGCCATACTTCCAGGGGTAACCATTCTCTCAATAAAGGAAGGGGCCCCTCCAAGAGGGATTCAGATCCAATCGGAAGATGGGGTGGTACGGTTCCGGTTGACAGTGGATGAGTTGAAGGAAGAGATAATACAGAAGTATCGGAAGGAAGTATTTGAGGCTCTTTTCCCTGCAACGAAAGGGTAGGTGAGTGGACAGATGTTAGAAGGAAGAATTGTCAGAATCAATGGACCCATTATTCAAGCAGAAGGGTTGGCCAGTGCAGGACTGTACGATGTGGTCGAAGCAGGAGAGTTGGGTCTTGTAGGGGAGATTATCCGTTTGAAAGGGGATATTGCCACCATTCAAATCTACGAGGACAACACAGGAATGAAGGTGGGAGAACGGGTTCTATCCCATGGAGCTCCCCTTTCCGTACTGCTGGGTCCAGGATTGATCGGCCGGATTTATGACGGTATTCAGCGTCCTCTGGAGGATCTCTTTGAAAAGACAGGTTTCGGCATCACCCCCGGAGTGAAGACAAACCCCCTGGATATGGGAAAAAAATGGCCCTTCAAACCCCTGTGTAAGAAAGGCGATAGACTCGAAAAAGGGAAACCCTTAGGGATCGTGCAGGAAACCGAACACATCAAGCATCCCATCTACCTTCCTCCAAATCAGAAAGGAGGCATTCTCTCAGATGTCGCTCCAGAAGGGGCCTATACTCTTACAGAGCCAGTAGCGAGGATGGAGGACGGAACAGAACTGTTTCTCTCTCATTCCTGGCCCGTGCGGAATCCCAGGCCTTACAGGGAACGATTGGGAATGGAGGAGCCTCTGTTGACGGGTCAGCGGGTGATCGATGTGTTTTTCCCTATTTCAAAAGGGGGAACCGCAGCCATTCCCGGAGGGTTCGGTACGGGCAAGACCATGACCCAGCATGCTGTTGCCAAATGGTGCGATGCGGATATCATCGTGTATATTGGATGCGGGGAACGAGGAAACGAGATGACAGATGTTCTGCGTGAGCTCCCCGAGATCCGGGATCCTCGAACGGGAAGATCCATCATGGAACGGACGATCCTCATTGCCAATACCTCCAACATGCCTGTGGCAGCCCGGGAAGTTTCAATTTACACGGGGGTGACCCTGGCGGAGTACTACAGAGATATGGGGTACAACGTGGCCATCATGGCCGATTCCACCTCCCGATGGGCAGAAGCGTTGCGGGAGTTGTCCGGAAGATTGGAGGAAATGCCTGCCGAAGAGGGGTTCCCTGCCTATCTGCCCACCCGACTGGCAGAGTTCTACGAGCGGGGAGGACGGGTTATTACCCTGGAAGGGAAAAGAGGATCCATTACCATTATAGGCGCCGTTTCTCCTCCTGGAGGGGACTTTTCCGAGCCTGTTACCCAGCATACCAAAAGGTTCATACGGTGTTTCTGGGCGCTGGATAGAGACCTGGCCAATGCACGGCACTATCCTGCCATTTCCTGGATCGACTCCTACAGTGAGTATGGGGCAGAACTGCAAGGATTCTGGGAAAAAGTTAATGCCGATTGGGCAGCCACTCGTGCGGAAGCGATGGAGCTATTGAAAAGGGAACAGAGATTGGCCCAAATCGTAAAGCTGATCGGTCCTGATGCCCTACCCGATACCAGCAGGCTCGTGCTCCTCTGTGCCGATATGATCAAGAACGGTTTCCTTCAACAGAATGCCTTCGATCCTGTGGACATGTACTCGGTTCCTGAAAAACAAGTGATTATCCTCCGACTCATCATGGATTTCTACAACAGGGCTCTTCGGATCATTCGAGCCGGAGCCCCTTTATTGAAGCTTCGATCGTTGAGCGTAGTCGAACGTATCGTTCGAATGAAATCACAGATCCCCAATGACAGATTGGATCTCGTACAAGAGGTGAAGGCTCTCCTGGATCGGGAACTTGGAGAACTGGAGAAGGAGTATAAAGTATGAGAGGGCTCGAGTTCAGAGGGTTAAAGTCAGTAGAGGGGCCTATTATCATCCTCGAAAGAAGGGAAAACGTAGGGTACGGAGAAATTGCCCGGATTCGGGACCGTTCTGGTGTAGTAAAGGTGGGCCGGATACTGGAGGTTTCCGACTCTTCTGTAGCAGTTCAGGTGTTCGGACCTACAACAGGTCTTTCTATAGAAGAAACATCCCTCGAGTTCCTGGGAAAGCCGTTGGAATTACGGGTATCTGTCGATATGCTGGGTAGAATCTACGATGGATTAGGAAGACCCATCGACGGATACCCCGAACCTTTTTCTTCCGAGTTTCGGGATATCAACGGGATACCCATCAACCCTTCAGCCCGTACCTATCCGAGAGATTTCATTCAGACAGGCATTTCATCCATCGATGGAATGAATACTCTCATTCGAGGACAGAAACTCCCAATCTTCTCTGGCAGTGGGTTACCCCATAACCGATTAGCTGCACAGATCATTCGACAGGCTCGATTGAAGACAGAGGAATCCTTTGTAATGGTATTTGCGGCCATGGGGGTGAAGTACGATGTGGCGAGGTTCTTCATCCAGGCCTTCGAGGAAAGTGGAGTTCTTTCCAACGTGGTAATGTTCCTTTCCCTGGCGGACGCACCTTCCATTGAACGGCTCATTACTCCTCGATGTGCTCTAACCGCTGCAGAATACCTGGCCTATGAGAAAAATATGCATGTCCTCGTAGTCCTTACAGACATGACGAACTATTGCGAAGCTTTGCGGGAAATCTCCTCTATCCGGGGAGAGATCCCCTCCCGAAAGGGATACCCGGGGTACCTGTACTCTGACCTCGCCTCTCTCTATGAGCGGGCAGGAAAGGTTAAAACCTCTTCGGGTTCCATTACTCAAATTCCCATCCTTACGATGCCGAACGACGATATCAGCCATCCGATTCCCGATCTTAGCGGGTATATCACTGAAGGACAGATCGTACTGGAACGGGAACTCTTCCAGAAAGGGATCTATCCTCCTGTTGCAGGGCTACCTTCCCTATCGCGTCTCATGAAGGATGGGATCGGGCCCGGAATGACGCGGGAGGATCACAAGGATCTCGCCTCTCAGTTGTTCGCTGCCTATTCCCGGACCAAACAGGTACGGAACCTGGCTGCCATTATCGGAGAGGAAGAATTGTCCAGCCTCGACAAGAGTTACATAACATTTGGAGATCGTTTTGAACGTGAGTTCCTCTCCCAGGCGGAAACAGAGAACCGTACCATCGAACAGACTCTCGATATCGGTTGGAAGGTTCTTACCCACCTTCCAAGAGAGGAACTGTACCGGGTCAAGGAAGAACTCATCGAAAAGTATCTTCCGAAAGTGACCGAGGAAAGGTAAGGCATGCCGCGATTGAATGTTCCGCCTACGAAATCGAACCTCTTCCAGTACAAGGAACAACTGGCAGTAGCAAAAGAAGGATTTGAACTTCTGGAACAAAAACGAGATATCCTGGTTATGGAACTGATGCGGATGCTGGAACAGGTGAAACTTCTCGAGTCTGAA
>CALKLC010000049.1 GCA_937991975.1 uncultured Spirochaetales bacterium
TATTATGAAGTTTCTTTGAGCGGTATAAAGACGGTACTTTCCATTGATGCTATAAGCTGATTTCTGGGAGTGATCTAAAATCATCATATGAATATGATTGGGAACTTTTTTGTACTTAGCTCGCTTGCTTAATCTACCGGCAAACCCCAGAACATCGCCTTTAACAATTTTGGCACCACGTTCAAAAAAATAAAAACAAAATGACTCTTCACGTAAAGTACGTTTGTCTGCGGACAATAATCAAAAGGAAAACGAATCTTAAGCCAGGATATCCACTGACTGTCCCACGGATTGGTCGGTTACGGGTTCAGGAGTTGGGAGTGTCGACGACCCAACCGAAGGAGCCGGTTGGGCTTCGGGTGTTTGAGGGGCCGGAGGAACAACGGTCTGGTCTGAAGGAATAGGAGCTGGATTTACAGGATTATAGACTTCCATACACACACCTCTACTAGAAAGAGTACTCACTAGACGATGAAAAGTCAAACATCCAGGGTAAGAAGCCTTTTATTGACTTCTTCGATATCGAATTGTTCGGGATCGTAGTTCCCTACCCAATCGAGGAGCTCCCGGTATTTTTTCTTATTGGGGGAATGTAATGCTTCCAGGATTTCTTCATATCCAGGATACCCGCCGCAATCTTCTGGAGGACCGGCCCTTTTGCCGGCCAGACAGATCGCCTTGCCACGATTTTCTTCTTTCACTTCTTCTTCAGAAAGAACTTTTTCCACAGTAACGGCATGCCCCCAGTTATCCCCGAAATCGTACGTATAGAGGAACCGATGCCTGGGTTGAAGGTTGAGTTTTTGCAAGGTTATAGAAGAATCGGGAATGATGTCGGTGATCTCTTCTGTCGGGGGACCGTAGGATTTATGATCGATAAGGAACTCATACAGGTGGTAATCTTCCCAACCCATAAGGATCTGGATGATCGAATGCAGATCCTGTAATGTAACTGTGCCGGGTACCTGCACCCGTCTCCAGATGGGGGGGCGAATGTACTCGAGCTGTATTTTCAGTACATAATAGGGGATGCTCTTTTTTTTCTTACCCGTTGTGCTTTTTACGCTTTTGATAGAGGGCCCCTCCCTTTCTTCCCCTTCATGGGGTTTATTTCGTACCTTTCCCTTTCTCTGGGTGATGGGAATTGCGCCTTTTGAAGGTGTTGCAGGTGTAGAGGACGATGTTTTCTTCAGTGCGTTTTCCACCCGGTTCCGAATCTCATCGAAGGTCTGCTCCATCAACGGAATGACTGAAAGTGTTTCCGAAAGCTCTGCCTCTGTCCCTGGATTCTTTCGGTTGAGGATTTGTAAGTACTGCTCGAGGAAACTGAACATTTGAGCCAGGGTCATGAAATCATCTTTCGGCAGATCCCTCGCGTCTATCTTTCGACGATCCAGGTCCCGAAGCCAGGATACGTGTTTGTCCAGGATCTGAAGGATTTGGGCCCTCACAGTACCAGTATGTCGATCTGTAAAGGAATTGTAGGATCGTTTCACCCGTTTCCAGAGATCATCGAAGAACTTGAAGAAAGAATCCATCTGTTCCTTTGAGTAGAAGAATGTTTCCCGGTTTGCAAAAATTCTATTCAGTACCTGTTCAGGCGAAGGGTTCCCCTGGAAAAAAGCATCCCGAATGTAGGCCTCGATGGAACTTTCCTCGAGAGTCAATCCAATATCCTGGAGGATCTCGTCCATCGATCCTGACTTGCCTTGAGGTTCTGGCGGATTGGGAAGATCCAGCTCTTCGTTGGCTACATGGGGGGTATGCCACAGCCGATTCTCCAGACCCACATCGACGAAATGGATGAGGGATGAGGATTCGATGAATCCGCCCAGGTGGATCGGAGGGTTTTTCAGCACTTTCTTTCCCGCATAGTAGTATGCGTAGGCAATCTGCTCTTCGATCGGGTATTTGAGGTCTAAATCTTCAAAACTCTTCCGAAACCCTTTTTCTAGTGCACGAATCCAGGCCGCACCATCCTTCAGTAGACTCTGTCGTTTTCGCCTGGAGAGGGGTTCGATCTGATAGGATCCTCTTACCCAGTCGAGTACTGTTACGAGAAAGCCTCCGCCACTTTTCAGTTTCCACCGTTTGATCCGTTCCGCGAGATCGAAAGCTTCCACTTCTACCATACTTCCTTCATCACCACTGGAACTTTCTTCTCTATACCGGTTGTAAGGGTTATTGCGGCTATAGAGACTGTAGAATATGTAGAGATCTCGTACACGTTTGCGGACCCTGCAGGTGGGGATCGGTTGGGAGGATGGATCCAGCAGCTCCACTTCCCAGGGTTTGACACCAGGGTTCAGGAAGGGAAGAAACCGGTGACCGGGAATAAGGTACCCACTACTCAACTCTTCATCTGTCGGAGAAATGAGGAATTGGGCATTCTTGAAGAATAAATGCCTGGGCTGAAACAGGGTAAAATCAGTGGAAAAGACCAACCCATCGGATTCGAGAAGATCCAGCACGGCTTTATCACTCTCGAAGAAGATCGCCTGCTTCTGGAGGTATTCCCGGAGATCCTCATACCTGAATTTTTTCTTACACTCAAAGATGAATTGCCGAATGGATTCTTGCAGGGATTTCTGTGAACTCATCTGTTTTCTGTACCTTCCTCTAACTGGATTGCCTTTGCTTCGACAGCTGCCTGCTGGGTTTCGGTAAAGTTCTCAAGCCATGCTTTATATGCAGGGTACGATAGAGCGAGAATCCGGAGAGCGAGAAGAGCAGCGTTCTTTGCCCCATTCACTGCCACTGTTGCAACGGGTACTCCATAGGGCATCTGCACGATGGAAAGGAGGCTGTCCAGGCCGTTAAAGGAAGATGTCCGGATGGGTACACCGATTACAGGGATCCGTGTAAGGGATGCAGTCATGCCGGGTAGATGGGCAGCTCCCCCTGCTCCTGCAATGATGACCTGAATGCCCCGTTCTTCGGCCTGCTGCGCGTAGCGTACCATCCGAAGGGGGGTGCGATGGGCAGACACGATGGTGATCTCGTAGGGAACCTCTGCCTGTTCCAGGATTTCCGCAGCTTCCCGCATCACTGGGAGATCGGAATCACTTCCCATGATGATCCCTACAATGGGTGGTTGGTTTTTCTTCTTCATAGACCCCTACTTTTGAATACTCCTGACTTTAAGTATACTCCGAATCTCCTCCGCTTTCTTAAGAATTTCGTCGGTTGAGGTTCCCAGAATCGTGACATGCCCCATCTTACGGAAGGGTCGAACTTCCCGTTTTCCATAAAGATGGATGGAAACTCCAGGGATGGATAGGGCTTTCTCGAACCCTTCTACATACGGGATGCCTCCAGCGCCTTCTTCTCCTAATAGGTTGATCATCACCGCGGGCCGGATCAAATCTGTTGCCCCCAGGGGTAACCCGGAGATTGCACGGATATGCTGTTCGAACTGGGAGGTGAGGCAGGCTTCAATGGTGTAATGTCCGGAGTTGTGAGGCCGGGGCGCTACTTCGTTCAGAAGTACTCGGCTATCTTGAGTAAGGAATAGCTCGACACCGAACACCCCCACTCCGTCGAGAGCCTCCACTGCCCGGAGGGCGACTCTCCGGGCTTCCTCGGCTATGTCAGCCGGGATGCGTGCTGGGGCGAGCACTGTGTCACAGATATTGTGATCCGGATTGAACACCATCTCTACAACGGGATACGAGGCTGTGTTCCCTGACCGGTCTCGAGCCACCATCACTGCCAGTTCTTTCTGAAAGGGGATGTATTCCTCGATGATGGATGGAGTATCCATCGGAGGATCCGCAGGAGATCTAAGGACCTTCACTCCCCTCCCGTCGTACCCTCCCTTACGGCTCTTTTGCACCAGGGGATAGGGGATTCCCTTTTCCTGGCTCAGTTGCATTAGAATCTCCTTGAGGGCTCTGGAGGATGGCGTGCGGGTTTCGGCAAGACTCTTTTCTTTCCTGGATGGTTCTCCATCCCTTCGAAGGGGATCGGCTGGCAGGCCAGAGCCATCGAAGCTGAAGAAGCGCGGCACTGGTACCCCCGCTTTCGATAACACTTCCTTCTGAACCCATTTGTCCTGGATCACCTCTAAAAGGCGGGGAGAGGGATAGAGAACGTGGCCCGCCTGTTCCGCCTTTAGGAGGACTCTAGTGTCGATATGCTCGATCTCGTAGGTAGCGATGTCGGAATGTTCCAGGAGCTGGCGCAGAGAGGCAGGATCGTATAGGCTCCCTTGAATGAAATGGTGAGCCAGGGGACGAGCTGGGGCTGAGGGATCGGGATCCAGTACCACGTACTGGAATCCCAGTTTACAGGAGCAGTAGATCAGCATACGGCCTAACTGCCCCCCGCCGATGATTCCGATAGAACGAGGCAGCTTGCCTGATAGGGTTCTATTCATGGGATGCTCTATTGTACAGGAACGGGGCGGGTTAAGGAAGACTCTGGAAGTGGTGCCAAAATTGTTACTTTTTTATTCCTGCCACAATTTTGGCACCACTTAAGAAGTTCATTTTTCTTCCCGGACCTTGAACTTGCTTAAAAGGGCATCTACCGATCCGATCGTTTCCTGGCTCACCTGGCTTTCGTCCCGTACCTGGGCAACAGCGGCGTTGATCTGCGCAGCCCCTGCTGCCATCTCCTGAGCGCTCTGGTTGATTTGCCGGGTAACGTCCGAAAGCCGTTGCATCTCTTCCAGAATCGTCTTGCTTCCCAAAAGAATTTCGCTGGAACCGTTCTTGATTTCTGAGGTGATCTCGGTGATCTCTTTAATTGCTTGCAAAACCTGGGAACTTCCGGCGCTCTGTTCTTCCATCGCATTGCGGATCTCCAGTTCGTGATCCCGCACCCTCTGTACCCCGGTAAGGACTTCTTCGTACTTCGATCCCGCTTCCTGAGCGTAGGATACGGCTTCGGTAATCAGTTTCCGTACCTCGTTCAGTACCCGGGAGATGGATTTTGCCTGTTCCCCTGCGTTTTCCGCAAGCTTTCGGATTTCCTGGGCTACAACGGAAAAGCCTGCTCCGGCTGCTCCTGCGTGGGCTGCTTCGATGGCTGCGTTCATGGAAAGGAGATTCGTCTGCTGGGCGATGTTCATGATCACCCGGTTCGCTTCGATCATCCCCTCAGATGCAGAGGAAATTTTCTGTACGAAATCCACCATTCCCTGTAGCTTTTCCTTCCCGATGCCCGATGCAGCCAGGAGGTGCTCGATACTTTCCCTGTTCCTCTCTACTGTCGAATGCACCGAGCGGATGTTGGCAACCATCTCTTCGATTGCGGAGGAAGCCTGGGTGATGTTTGCCGCCTGGCTTTCGATAAGGTGGTTGAAAGATTCGATGTTCCGGTTGATCTGTTCCACTGTGGCAAGGGTTTCTGTAACTCCTGAAGACTGGTTTACCACCTGGTTCTTCACCGATTCGATGTTGGCAGCGATTTCGGTAACCGCGGCGCTGGTTTCTGTCATGTTGCTGGCCAGGTTTTCCCCGATCTGTTTCAGTTTCTTGACAGAGTCGCGGATGCTTTTCACGAGACTTTCCAGGTGGTCGAGAAACGTGTTGAATCGAACCCCCATTTCTCCCAGCTCGTCCTGGCTGTTCACCGCGAGACGAATGGTAAGGTCTCCCTCCCCTTCAGCAAGGTCTTTAGCGATCGAGGCAGTTTGGCGGATGGGACGCACGATAAAGCTGCTTGCCCACAGTACGAGCAAGGCAATAATCGCGGTGAGGAGTGTAAATATGATGATCACCATCTTTAACAGGTAGAAGACTTTATCCAGTAATTGGGAAAGGGGCACTGCCACACCCATGACCCATCCGGGGGAGGAGGGAATAGGAGCGAAGAAGAGTTGTTCCATTTCACCGTCAGGGCGGGTGATACGGGCGGTACCGGGCTTTTTCGAAAGCATCAGTTTTCCTGCTTCCTCCAGCCCCTTGAAGCCCGCCTTGCTCGATTCCAGCACGTTCAGTTTCATGGTCAATTCCTGGTTCGGATGGGCAATTACCTGGCCGGAACCATCCACGATCCACCCATAACCTGATTTGCCGATTTTAATATCAGCGGCAATTTTACTGATAGTATCGAGAAGTACGGTGGCACCGAACAGACCCTGTGCTTTTCCTTCTGGTCCCTGAACGGCATGAGCGACTACGAAAATTTTGCGGTTGGTTGCTTTCGAAATTATGGGGTTGCTGAGTGCGTAGGATTGATTCTCCTGAAAGATGGCCCGGAAGTAAGCCCGGTCAGCTATATTGGCAGTAGCGCCGGACACGATATCTGCGCCTTCGGATTTCCGATATACGTTGGGGGAAGTGCCATCCGGGTATGCCAGAAAGAACATTTCGAAATCCGGCCGTTCTTTCAACTTTTCGATAAAATCATCCTTCATTTTGGCCCAATCCATCGTCCGGGTGATGTTGCGTTCCGCCTGCGCTTTCGCTTCCTTTACAAGACTCTTTAGCCACTGGTCTATGGATACCGCTGCTTGATTCGCCACTTCCTGGGACAGATTGAAGATGATAGGTTCTACCGTGCTTTTTATCTGAAAGTAGGCCACGAAAGCCACTATGATTGACAGAACCAGTACAGGTACTAACAGGAGGGCCAACATTTTGTAACGAAGACTTTTATTCATTCGTTGTTCCTTATGGTTTTTTTGTATACGATATTTTTGTTAAGTGTAATATGATAAATATGTTTACGCAATATCGGGTTTTAGGGTTGGCCAGGTTACCGGCTACTCGATCCAGTGGGATGCCCGGGACACAGCTTTTTTCCAGCCTTTATAGAGGTTCTCCCGCGCTTCAGGCGTAAGTGTAGGGGTGAACCGGCGTTCTTCTTTCCAGTGATGGGCAAGGTCATCCAGATCCTTCCAGAACCCGCATCCCAACCCTGCGAGGTACGCGGCACCCAGGGCGGTAGTCTCCGTTACCTTCGGTCGGGATACAGGCACTCCCAGGATATCTGCCTGGAACTGCATGAGGAAGTTGTTGGCCGAGGCTCCCCCGTCCACCCGAAGCTCCTCGAGTTCGATCCCCGAGTCTTTCTCGATGGCAGATAGTACGTCCCGGCTCTGGTACGCGATCGATTCGAGAGCAGCCCGGGCGATGTGAGCCCGATTCGCTCCACGGGTAAGTCCAAACATGGCGCCCCGCGCGTACATGTCCCAGTAAGGGGCACCTAATCCGGCAAAGGCAGGGACAACGTACACACCGTTGTTGGTGCCTGCCTGCAGGGCAAGGGTTTCAGTCTCCGCTGCGGTGGAAATGATCTTTAGTTCGTCCCGGAGCCACTGTACCACCGCTCCTGCGATGAATACGCTTCCTTCCAGGCCGTAATACACTTCTTTTCCCAATCCGTAGGCAACAGTGGTGAGAAGGCCATTTTTCGAGGGAACAGGGCGGGTTCCTGTGTTCATCAGGAGAAAGCAACCGGTACCATACGTATTTTTTGCCATACCCGGCTTGAAACAGGTCTGCCCGAACAGGGCTGCTTGCTGATCGCCGGCGATCCCGTCGATGGGAATCTCCACCCCTCCGGTGAGTTTCGGATCTGTCACGCCGAATCGCCCGCTGGAAGGTTTCACCTCCGGCAAGATGGAAGAGGGGATCTGAAGGGCTTCGAGGAGCTTCGGGTCCCAGTGCAGGGTAGAGATATTGAAAAGGAGAGTGCGGGAGGCGTTAGTGTAATCCGTGGCGTGTACCTTGCCTCCTGTAAGGTTGAACAGGAGCCAGGTATCCACGGTTCCAAAGGCAAGGTGCCCTTCTTCTGCTTTTTTTCGTGCCTCCGGCACAGTGTCCAGGATCCACTTTACCTTCGTCCCCGAAAAGTACGCATCCACCACGAGCCCTGTAACTTCCCGGATATAAGGCTCCAGACCCTCTGCCTTTAGTTGGTCGCAGAGGGGGGCCGTGCGCCGGCACTGCCAGACAATGGCATTGTACACGGGCTTCCCTGTTTTGCGGTCCCAGAGGATGGTAGTTTCCCGCTGGTTGGTGATACCGATGGAGGCCACATCCTTCCAGGATGCTCCCCCTTTCTCGATCGCTTCCCTCATAACAGACAGTTGGGAAGAGAGGATGTCCATTGGGTTATGTTCCACCCATCCTGCCTGCGGATAGATCTGGGGGAACTCTTTTTGCGCAGTAGCAACGATCTCTCCATTCTGGTTGAACAGGATCGCCCGGGAACTGGTGGTTCCCTGATCGAGGGCAAGCACAAAGGACGGCATAGGATTTCCCTCCTTTAAATTTTTCAATTAAACTAAGGTGATCAGTTGCACCAATAATTTTCTTGTACTGAATCCCTTGATACGGCTCGAGGTTCCATAAGCTGAGCCGCACCAGTCATCCTGACACCCGACCGAAGCAGTTACCTATGACCTCTTCGCTCCCCTAGTGTAAAACGAAAAGACGGAATAGAAAAGGGGAATTCTCACTGTTAGAATACTTTTTCAGCCAGCTTGAAATCCTAACTCTTAGAACGAAGTTCCCTAACATTCCTGATTTACAATTCTGAAAAGTTGAAGCATAATCCGTACCAGTATGACCAGTTGTCCAGAGTGCGGGTTCGAATACGTACCCGAAAAAGGTTGCGGGGTTTGTGGGTTTCAGGCAGAAGGGAAGGGAAAAGCTGCCTCTCATCAGCCTGTTTCCCCCTCGTCAAGGTTTCAATCGGTAAGGATCTCCCTCGCGTTGGCGGTCCTTTTTCTTGCGGTAGCCCTGGGAGTGTACCTGGGTACACCCTACCGGAGGGTTTTGCCCTCTTCCCCCGGAGGGGGAGGAGAACAGGGGGGAAGCGCTTCTCCTGGCATCATGGGACAGGTTCCCTCCCACGGGGCGGGTGTTACAGGGAATCTAGGAAAGGCAGGACAAACCACGCTGGTACCTGCCTTTGACATTACCCAGCGGAAAGAACTTCCTCCTACCGATTCGTATGAACGGTACCTCCAGTGGATGCTGAAGAACACCAAGCAGACAGAACCTTTTTTGAAGGCGAAGTGGGAACGATCGAGGGAAATCTTAAGCAGGCAGGATATCGTGGAGGATCGTGTGCTTCAGGCCTTTCTCATGGCTCCCCGGGAGGAGTTCTGCCGGCCTTACAACCGGAAGAACGCGTACGCGGATGCTGCGATGCCCATCGGATACGGACAAACTATCTCGGGTCCCCACATGGTATCGAGGATGACCCAAAACCTCAGGGTGGAACCATATCATCGGGTGCTGGAAATCGGGACGGGTTCCGGGTATCAAGCCTCGGTGCTGGCTGAACTCTCAAACTTCGTGTTCACCATCGAAATCGTTCCGGAACTCACCCAGGAAACAGATGAGATCTACAAAAAGCTTGAGACCGATTATCCGCAGTACAAGAACATCAAACGGAAGAATGCCGACGGGTACTATGGGTGGGAAGAGTACGCTCCCTTCGATCGGATCATTGTAACCTGCGGGATCGACCATATACCCCCACCCCTCCTTCAGCAGCTCACGCCCGGAGGGATCATGGTAATTCCGGTGGGGCCGCCCTCTGGTCAGACAGTGATGAAAGTAACGAAGAATGTGGCGCCGGATGGCTCGGTTACCCTGGAGAGGGAAGATATCTTCCATGGAAGACGGAAGGTGATTTTCGTTCCCTTTACGGCAGGGAAAGGGGAAGTACATTCCATCGAAAAAGACTTACAGAAAAAAGACTCAGAAAAAAAGGGACAGAAATAGGATGCGTATCAAACTCTCTTCCTTTCGATTGGCGGCACTGTTCGTGCTGTCCATAACCCTCATTGCGTACGAATTGGCTGTGATGCGGACGTTTAGCGTAGGCAGCTGGTCCAACTTTGGAGCCATGGTGATCAGCATTGCCCTATTGGGGTATGGCCTTGCAGGGACTCTCCTTACGTTCCTGGAGGAACGGATCCGTAAGAACGCGGATACCTGGTTACTGATGTCCGCCTTGCTGTTGACCCCTTCGATGGCTGCCGCCCATATAGTGGCTCAATGGGTCCCCTTCAACCCCCTCCTCATCACGATGGATTCCACACAGATCCTCTGGATCGCTTCCTACTATGTGGTGTATTCAATCCCCTTCTTCATCGGCGCAGTATTCATCGGAGTATCCTTCATTGCCTTCCGGGACAAGATCCATCAACTGTACTTCTGGAACATGCTTGGTTCCGGGATTGGAGGGTTCTTCATTCTTGGGTTGATGTACGTGCTTCCCCCGGACCGGTTGGTGGGGCCGCTGGTGATCCTGGCGGGTGTTGCCACTTACCTCTGTACCCTCGAGTACCGGTGGGAAATCCGTAGCCCGATCCTGAATCCCTGGAAAGTTTCTACGGTGGGACTGACGTCCCTCCTTGCGGTGGTAGCGCTCCTCGCTGCAGGGGATATTCGGGTATCCGACTTCAAACCGATCAGTTACGCTCGACAGTTCCCTGATTCCAGGCAGGTGTACCATGCGTATGGGCCCCTCGGCGAGTTCGACGCCTTCAAGAGTTCCTTCTTCCACTTCGCGCCTGGATTGAGCGACAATGCCAGTTCCAACATCGCCCGTATGCCTCAGAACGCTTTTCTGGGACTTTACATCGATGGAGATGGGCCGATTGGCATCATGCGCAAGCTGAAACCCGGAGAAGAAGCCTATATGAACTACCTTCCCATGGCTGCCCCCTACCGCTTGTTGAAGGAACCAAAGGTATTGCTCCTCCGTCTGGGGGGAGGTATCGGAGCCTTCAGCGCTCTGCACCATGGGGCCAGGCAGGTTACGGTAGTCGAAAACAACCCCTACCTCCTTCGAATGCTGAAAGTGGATCCGTACTTCAGGGAGTTCACAGATAACCTTCTGTACGATCCCCGCATCCGGGTGGTGCAAACAGAGCCTCGGGCTTTTACCGGCAGTACGAAAGAGAAGTTCGACCTGGTGGAGATCAGCCTGATCGATTCGATCGGTCTTTCCTCTGCCGGAGGGTACCCCATCACGGAGAACTTCATCTATACAGCTGAAGGAATCCGGTCGTACCTCTCGTGTTTGGAACCGACGGGTGTATTGGCTGTAACAGTGTGGAACCGGTTGAATCCACCCCGGAATGTGCCCAAACTCCTTTCTACCGTAGTGGCGGCATTGAAGATGGATGGATCCAGGGAGCCGGAGAAACAGATCTTTGTCTTCGATCTGCTTCTCTCCACTGCTACGGTACTTGTGAAGAAAACTCCCTTCGAACCGAAGGAGATCGAAACCCTTCTCGAGTTCTGCCGGAAGATGTCGTTTAACCCCGCTTTCTATCCGGGGAAACCCAATCCTTCCCGGTCTTTCGATGAGATCCTGGAAGGGTACGACAGGCAGATGAAGGGGGGGACAGCCACCACCGATCTTTTGCCTGAAGAGCTGTACCAGTACGCGGTCTCCTGGCTTACTCAGGGGAAAGAGAATGAATTGTACAAACGGTACGTGTTCAACATCGACCCTGCCACTGATGACCGACCGTACTATACAGCCTACGTGAAACCATCCTCTGTTCCCCTCGTGGTGCGGAACTTGAAAGATCTATCGGAGGAATGGGGGTACATCCTGCTGGTAGCCACCTTCCTGGTTTCCCTCCTGTTCGGTGCCTTGATCATCGCTGTCCCTGCCATCGGCCGGTGGGAGGAACTGTTCCAGCACCGGAAAGGCACTGTCCAGGTCCTAGTGTACTTCTCCTGCCTGGGAATCGCCTATATGCTGGTGGAGATTTTCCTGATCCAGCGACTTTCCTTCTTCCTGGAAGATCCCATCTTCTCCACCTCGGTGGTGATCACTGCCATGCTGGTTCTTTCGGGTATAGGTAGTCTTACCAGCGGCTGGTCTTCCCTCCCCCGTAACCGTCTCCTTGCACTGGCGGTGGCGGGAATCAGTCTTTCCATCCTGTTCTACATTTTTCTCCTATCTCCCGTTCTCGAAGCACTACTGGGAGCGCATCTCATCGTCAAGATCCTCCTTTCGATCCTCTTCATCGCTCCGTCGGCCTTTTTCATGGGAATGCCTTTCCCCACAGGACTTTCCTACGTTTCTCAGAAACGTCCCAATTTAATCCCCTGGGCATGGGGGGTAAACGGTTGTCTATCGGTAACCGGTTCGGTCCTTGCACGGCTTGCCTCGGTTTCCTTTGGGTACCGGCTTGTACTGTTCGGAGCGATCCTACTGTACATTCTGGCCTTTTTGATGTTCCAGACCCTGGCCCGGCAGGAATCAGGGAGTGAAGGGTAGGAGGACCCCGGGCTTGTGGATCAAGGGCCTGATGTCCAGGGGCCTGCGGATCAAGGGCCTGCAGCCCAGGCGCCGGTGGATAAAGGGCAGGTGGGTCCAGAACCTCTGAATCAAGGTCAGATAGGTTAAAGGATGGGATCAGCGGGTTTCCCGCAGGAAGAGGAGAGCGTTGTCCACTAGTCTCCGGTACTCCTCATAGAGATCGGCTAGGGGGGCATCGGTAACGGAAGATTCCAGGAAAAAGGGGAATACCCCGATCTCCGGGGCGCCGAAAGACCTCAGGCAGCGGAGAAGGGAACTTCTCCGCTCTTCTACCCGTTTTCGATCCGCATAGGGATCCCCCCGCTGTTCGTTGTATCCGAAATCGTCTATCAGAAGGATTCGCTGAAAAGACTGTAGGGGAAGTTTGCCGTTGATCTTTACCCAGAAGGAGGGATCCTTCTTCCAGGCTCCCAGATCAGCGGAGTTGGCAATGAACACAGGCGGCTTAGTTCGAGAGAATATAGAACCCCTTTCCCCCAAAAGGGGCGGGTGGGAATGAGTTTGCCCGAGAATGGGTCGGCCTTGGATCCCCCACCCGTGTAACAGTCGGCAGAGGGTGGGTGTGCATTCTGCGTAATGGTCTGTGGCGATGAGGATGGTATCCTGGGGTGTACAGATAGCACTCTTATCGTTACAGGATCTATTAAAGGCAGTGGAGACCCCTTGAAACAGGGGTTTCCACCCAGGATCGATCCAGGAATGCCGAAAGTAGAGCCCGACGAATCGACGGACACTATCCAGGAGTGGAGAGTGCCCGGGTTTTCGCACAACCCTCAGCCCTATTCCAAGGAGTTCCCCCATTCGTTCGGCTAAGACTCCTCCGTATCCCTTCGAGGTTAGCCCCCCTTCCTCCCAGGTAGGGAACACCAGTTCCTCCCAGAACCTTGCAGGATCGCGGTAGCCTAATCGGGCAAGCCCGGATTTCTGCAAGGCCCGTTTCAGTCGGACTGTTCGGCCGAAGAGAACGGTCTGCAGACTCAATGTACCTGCGAAATCCAGTACGATGAGACGGTTTAACCGAGTGACCGTGTTGCACCCCCAAGTATTTCAGAGTAATAAAATTGTGGTCGCCGCAAAGGCTCTTTCGAGATACGCATTCTCTGTACGCCCATGTTATGGCAGAAGTTTCACCTATGGAAGAAATACCCGCTGCCTTTCAAGATACGCATTCTCTGTACGCCCAAGCTACGTGTGGGCCCCTGTTCACGCGGGCCTTGTACGTTTATGCAACGCTGTAATTGGATACCTTTTTACCCTCGCCACAATTTTGGCACCACTAAAAAAGGGATTCAAGGTTTCCACCCTTCCATCCTGTAAGCAGAATCCCAGAAAAGCCATTCCAACCGGGTAGAAGTGATGAAGGCCTCGAGCATCTGCTGCCGGGTACTCTCGGATGCGGACATCAGTGCTTCTTCGAGAGCCTCGATTGCCCGTTCCGTTGCCTCTCCGAACTCCTTCCCTGCGTAGGTCTCGATCCAGCGCTCGTAGGGGTTCGGTTTTACGGCAGAACGGTGGATCGACAACCCTACCTCCCGGTACACCCAGAAGCAGGGCAGGATAGCTGCCACCCCTTCTTCGTAGGAACGGAGGGATACGGTGGCCAGGAGGAAGTTCGTGTAGGCGAAACAGGCGGGTGACTTGATCTGGGTCGGATCCTTCACTCCATACTCGGTAAAGTAGATCCGGTGCATCGCTTCCTCTACAGTGAAGATCCCCGATGCAAAGCGGATGAAATCCCGCATGCGGGTTGGAGATTCCGCACGGGCCGCAAGAAGAGCCAGGGCCTTTCCATAATCGATCAGGTAGAGGGCATCCTGCTGGATGTAGAAGAGGAACCGCTCCCGATCCAGCGTCCCTTTACGCAATTCTTCGTTGAAGGGATGCTGGAGAATAGCCGTGTATAGATCTCTGATGCGATCCCAGAAGTCCTGGGCGGTTTTGGGTGCGGATTGTAGGTGTGGCATATTACCTCCCATTGAAAATTTCTATAAGGCACGTTTCCTATTCCCAGAAGGCGTGGAAGTGGTGTACCGGGCCGTGCCCTTTGCCCAGCCGATAATCTGCCCCTTTGGTAAGGGCCTGGGTCAGGTAATCCTTTGCGGATGAAACCGCCTGTTCCAGGGGCAGCCCTTGCGCTAAGAAGGCAGCGATAGCGGATGAAAGGGTACAGCCGGTTCCGTGGGTGTTCTGCGTAGGGATCCGGGGTGCCTCCAGGTGCACGAACCGGTTCTCTGTAGCGAGATACAGTACATCAGGACTGTTTGCCCACTGCAGGTGCCCTCCCTTTACAACCACAGCCTTTGGGCCCAAGGCAGCAAGCCGGCGTGCCAGATCCTCCAGCCATACCAGATCCTCGAGGGTGGTTCTTTCTAGGGGGCTTTCCCCTTCCTTGATTGCAGACTCACCCGTAATAGGGGCGCGCTTTTGGGGCTCCTCATGATTCAGAGGTGGTGGATCGCCCCTTTCATAAAGGGGCCGATCGCTTTCAGGCGCTTTGGACCGAGCACCCCTGAAGTCAATCCCTGGATCGGCCGCCGGATCCATCCCTAAAAGGACACGGGCCTCCGGCAGATTCGGGGTGATCACCGTGGCTAGAGGAAGGAGATGAGTACGAAGGGCTTCTACCGCTTCATCCTGCAGGAGTTTGGCCCCTCCCTTTGCCACCATTACAGGATCAACCACTAGGTAGGGAATATTGTAGGATTGGAGGGCAAAAGCCACGGTTTGGATTACCTCTGCCGAATGGAGCATTCCCACTTTCACCGCATCCACCCCGATATCCTCCATAACAGTATCGATCTGTAGACGAATGAACTCAGGAGGCACAGGATGGATTCCTGTCACCGCATAGGTATTCTGGGCAGTAAGGGCAGTGATCACAGACATGCCGAAACACCCAAGGGCAGAAAAGGTCTTGAGATCTGCCTGAATTCCTGCTCCGCCGCCACTGTCTGAGCCAGCAATGGTGAGGAGCCGTTTGTAGCGCTTGCCTGTATCCATGGACACACCTCCAGATCAGGAAAGGGCCTGGCGCAACTGGTACGCCGATTCCCTCGGATCCTCCGCCGATACGATGGCAGAGACCACTGCGATTCCATCCACCCCCGTCTTTGCCACAGCAGAGGCATTCGCTTCGTTGATTCCCCCTATAGCGATGAGCCGATGGCGAGAATGCTCCCGGGCCCACCGTAACCCCTCCACCCCCCATAGAAAGCCTTTGTGATCTGTTTTGGTGGTCGTGGGAAATACAGGACCAATCCCCAGGTAATCTACATCGAAGGCTTCAGCCTCAAGGAGTTCCTCATAGGTATCTACCGAAAGACCGATGATGGCCTCATTCCCCATGAGTTTTCGAGCCAGAGGGTAGGGCATATCGCTCTGCCCGATATGTACTCCATCCGCCTCGATGGCCAGGGCTACATCCACCCTGTCGTTGATAAGGAGGGGGATTCCCTTAGGTTTCAGATACTTTTGAATGGCTACTGCCTCCTCGATGAAGGCCCGGGTACTGAGCGATTTTTCCCGTACCTGCACGATGTTTACCCCTCCTTCCACTGCCCGGGCAATCACATCCAGAAGGGGGCGGCCAAGGGCAAGATCCCGGTCAGTGACCAGGTAAAGGAGGGGGTAGGTTAATTCTTTCTTCGTGGCCCTCATGACTGTCCCTCTTTTTTTCCGGAAGAACTTATTCCTTTAAAAAAGCAAGGCCAGAAGGGATCCTGTTCGGGGATCCGCAGGTCTTCGATTGTGCCAGTTCGGCGCTTGATCTTTTTCCCCCTGGAAGGTGGAAGGACTTCGCCTACGATGCTGGCAGGAATGCCCTTATTGTTCAGGGCCTGGAGGACAGGGGAGGCTTTACTCGATTCGCAGACAATAATGAGGGTTCCTTCGGCAATGGATAGAAGAGGATCGATCTGGAAGTAGTTGCAGATTCCTT
Organism: uncultured Spirochaetales bacterium; assembly: GCA_937991975.1. Lineage (GTDB taxonomy): Bacteria > Spirochaetota > Spirochaetia > DTKZ01 > DTKZ01 > DTKZ01. The sequence continues at coordinate 16,190 of CALKLC010000049.1, forward strand.
CGATCTCTTCTGTCCAGATGAAGTTGGATTCTTCGATCCACATTCCCACATTCGAGGCATTGGCTACTTCGAACAATCCCCCCAGTACCCCGCCTTCTGTGGCGTCATGCATCCCGTGCACTCCCCCTGCTTCCATGGCGGTTAAGGCATCCGTTACCACGGACATCTTCTTCATGTATCCCTTTGCCTGCTCAATGAAGGAAGCGGTGAAGGTGCGCGAAAGCTCCTCCTCATAGAGGGTGGAAAGAATCCCTACGGTTTCTACTGCAGGACCTTTGGTGACGATCACTGCATCCCCTACCTGAGCGTCACGGGGTGTCACGTACTCTCCCTCCTTAGCGAAGGAAAACACCGTGATTCCCCCAATGGTAGGTACCGTAACAGCGGGGTAGTATCCGGTATGTCCACCCACAATGGTCATCCCGAGTTCAAGCGCAGCGGTATGGATAGAATCTACAATCTGTCGGAAATCCCCATCCGTTGTGTGGGGAGGCATCAGCAAGGTGTAGGAGATGAATTGGGGTTTTACCCCCATCACAGCCACATCGGAAGCTCCGATATGCACCGTGTAGTACCCAAAGTCCTCGTATCCTTTTCCCGGCATGGGGAAGATAGGATCCTCTGCCAAAATGAGGACTTCATCCGTGTTTACTTTGAGTACCGCCGCATCTACACCTGTCAAAGGCGGTACAATCAGCCGATCATCCGGTTTCCCCAGCCGGTGCAGCAGAAACTGTTCGAAGGCCGCTAAATCGATCTTTCCGATTTTTCCTATTTCCATACATCCCTCCTCTCATGGGTGGGTAGTACAGTATGTGCGGGCGAAGGCCTGATAGGGAGGATCCACGGCCTGAAGCATCATAAAAAAAGCCGCCCGGCTGGGGCGGCTTTTTATTACTCAACTGCTTCCCTACGCCGGCATTATCCGGATCAGGTCCATCGGTCATTCCCACAGCAAACTGCAAGGGAACCTCTCAGCCCGGTTTATCCGAGCTCCCGCTATTTTGTATTTAATATACTAGCAGGAAAGGTTTTGATCAAGAGGTGGCGTTGCCTCTGCGGCAATTCCCTCTCAGAATCCTTTCCCATTGCTGGAACCTGATGGGGTTGGATTGCCTCCCAGATATTCCCTTACAGGATCTTGCCCGCTCGGGCACAGGCTGGAGGAACTGCATCCCATACAATTAGAAATATATTGACACCCTTTCTATCTGTTATTAGTATGCCAATATGCGTACAACAATCGATATTGATGATGTTTTGATGCATGAATTACAGGTAAAGGCGGTTCAGGAAAAGAAAACATTAAAAGCATTAGTGAATACCCTCTTAGCCACAGCTCTTAGAAAGACGGGGCAGGGCAAGAAAAAAAAGCGCTGGAAATGCGCTTCCTATGATCTGGGCGGGAGTTCTTTCCCGTATGAGCAAGCATGGAAAGTGATAGAGCAGTTAGAGATAGAAGCTGTGTCCGAAAAGCTGGAACTGCGAAAATGATGATCCCGGATTTGAACATCCTGCTCTATGCAGTAGACCAGTCATCGGCCTATCACAATCAGGCAAAATCCTGGCTTGAAAAAACCCTCAACACAGAGGGGGAAGAGGTTGGCATCCCCTGGGCCGTGTATCTGGGTTTTTTACGCCTCACTACATCGCAGCGATTTTTTCGTAAGCCATTGTCGATCGAACAGGCCTGCGGTTTGATAGATTCTCTCATGGATTCTCCCATTGTCACACTCTTGAATCCTGGGATAGCTCACCGGGGTATTCTCAGGCACTTGCTTTTTCTTACGGGTACAGGCCGTAACCTGGTGACCGATGCCCATCTCGCTGCTCTGGCTCTGGAAAATAACGCTGTCTTTGTCACCGGAGATCGGGACTTTTTGCGGTTTCCCGGCTTAAAGGTTCACCTGCTTTTTTAAGCGGGTATTTTTCGCTATATTCCTTCTTCAGATGGAAGATTTTATTCGGAAGCTGACTCCGGCTCTGGAAGAACGGATTCAGCGGAACCATTCGTTGAATATCGACACCTTCATCATCCCTTCCCCCTACATCAAGGACGAAGAGCTGGAAAAGGACTATGAGCATAGCTACGTTTGGGAAGAGGAAGGGGAAATCCTGGGGTACCTGCTGGTGTACTCCAATCCCGAACGGACCCGGTTCCACCTGTACAAACAGGTCACAAGTCCCTTCGGCCGGGGGAAGGGAATCGGTTCGGCCTTTCTTCGGCGGCTTGCCTCTGAAGTGAGATCCGATGCTCTACTGTACCTGTACATCTGGGAAAAGCAGCAGGAGGCGGTTCTCTTTTTTGCCAGGAAGGGATTCGCGGTACTGGATCGAATCGTGTATCGGGGCCTGGTATTCATCCATATGGTCTGCAGGGCGCAGGACCTGAAGGATGCAGAAGGAGGGGAAGAAAGGTCCAGCTCCTTTGCGGAAGAGCTGGGGAAAACCCGGCATGATGCCCGCAAAACGATCCGGCTCCTTTCCGATATGGTGGACCGTCTATCGGTGGATAACTGTCACAAAATCATCGAGGACATCAACCGTGAAACCACGGCCCTCATCAACATGCTGAATGCCTACCGGGATTCGGTAGAAAGGTTCCATGAAGTCAACATCAAATCCTTGCTCCTCGAACGGATCCTTCCTTTCATCGAGCTATCTCCTGTGCCCTGCGATGTGCACCTGATTGTAAAGGGGCGGATCCCGGAAGCCTATGGACCATACCTGGATTATGGACGGGCTTTGGTGAATCTAGCCTCGAATGCGCTGGATGCAATCAAAGAAGCGGGAAGAAGGGGCAGGATCACGATTGAACTGAAAGAAGAGCCGGATCATATCCTTCTTACCTTTGCAGACAATGGGGTGGGCATAGAGCCAGAAAGGTTGGCGCTGAGGGAAGATGGGCTACCCCAATTTGTGGGGAAGACCACAAAAGCAGTGAGAACCACTCCGGAGCCTCAGCCCCCTGTTTCCTCATTTTCACAGTCTCCTCCGGTAAATGCGCAATTACCGCTTATCCAGGGCGGCGAGCCACGTACGGAAACTCTTGCAGGTTCTAGTTTGCTGAAGTCTCAAATCGGTCCGCCTGTAGAAGGAACCCCATCCCAGGCATCAGAAGCCTCTTATGCGGCGCATAAGAGTTCCTCGCCAGGACAGGGGATCGGAACTCGGCAGATCTTTGCGGTTTTTGGGAAGGAAAACATTCAAGTGGAAAGCTGGGTAGGGAGGGGAACCCGATGGAAAATCCGCTTGCCCAAAAAGCCGCCGGGGGATGCATCTTTCCTGAAAGAGTATGAACTAAGGTACCGGGAGTTCACAGAACTTACAGAACAGTGGGACAGAAATAGAGTTCCCGATCGAAGTGTACTGGGGCCTTTCATCTGGAGGCTCCGTAAGATGGAGGTGTTTCTCTGGGATTTAATCCTGCATTTTTCGCGGTATCACAATATTCGCGAAATCTTCCGAACCTTCCTCTCCTTCCAGCAGGGGTACATGATGGCGGAGGGATTGCGAGAGTATGTGGACGCTCTTCGGGCAGATCAGCCTGAGTTCCGGGCATGGCTGTTCGATATAGCCCTTCGGGTGCGGGATGATCAGGAATATATTGAAATGCATGCTCCCCTGGCAGAGTATGGGGGGATTCTATTGAAAAGTTATGGCCAGGCTACGGACCGGACAGTGATCTTCACAATGGATCCCCCTACGGGACGCTTCATGGCTACGGATCGGAAGCTCGCTGAGCATCTGGATTTTGTACCTTATCTGAAAAAGAGTCGGGAGGAACTCCTCCGGGGAGAGTTTTCCGGTGATGTGAGTGATCCTATGCGGCCCCTCATGGTGGGGGTGTGGTCTGTCTTTGGGGAGGGAGACGCTTTAAACAAAATGGCCCTCGTGCGGGAAGGGGCGCGCACGTTGATTCGTATGGGGTTGAAGCGAGAGAAGCGTTTAGGGTTCTATCCCAGTACCTTTGTGCAGGGACAGATGGACCTGAATACGTATATTACCCTTACTCTGGGTGAATTGGCAGATACTCAGGATACGGAGTTGGAACGGTTCCTTGTGTGTGTGGAGGAAGAATGGATCGGCGGGCTTTCCTCGGATTGACCCCCTTGCCACTCTTCCTGTTTACGAATTGACCCGCTGAAAGAGGTTCGCGGGAAAAGCGCCCTGTTCTGTGCATATACTTTGGCGATCACATTTGTGAAAATCCCAAACTTTGCCAATCATTTACACTCCTTCGCCCATCGTAATCGAACCCCTATCCTCTGGCACTCATTACCTTCTTGATCCGCGATTAAATTTCGGCGATCACTTCCATCTCGATCCGGGCCCCTTTGGGGAGGGCCGCTACCTGAATCGTGGATCGGGCAGGGTAGGGTTCGGGGATGAAGGTCCCGTAAATACCATTAAGGACAGCAAAGTCCTCCATATTCGTGAGAAACACGGTGGTTTTCAGAATTTTATCCATTCCGGATTTCTGGCTTTCCAGAATGGCCTGGATGTTGGCCAGCACCTGACGGACCTCCGCTTCGAATCCGCCGTTGACTAGGTTCCCTGAAGCTGGGTCTATCCCCAGTTGACCCGAGATAAAGAGTAGATGGCCCCACCGGACTGCCTGGGAATAAGGTCCTATGGCCTTGGGAGCCCTGTCTGTATGAATTACTTGTTTTTTCATGGTTCAAGGATAGTGATTTTTTATCTTTAAGGGCAAGGGGGCCTTTCACAACCCCCGCCTGTCCTAACGTAATCTGAAATGCATGTAAGCCCCGTATGGCAATGGGTCGAACACGCGGAATCCATACTAAGCGCAACGCCAGGTTCAGCCATCAAAAAGAATCGTGTGGGCCCCTAAAGTTGGAGCCGGGCCCCAATGGATGCTCCTAAGTTCTTCCCGATCAGGTTGTACTGGATCCCCGCATCGATCCGCAGGACAAGGATATTGACCGATACCCCGCCGAAGAGCCGGAAAGACCATCCCGTAACATCGGAGAACACGGCGATACTCGCATCATCCACATCGAAACCAAGGGTGCTCAGTGCCTGTTTCTGGGTGGACGTTAGAGGATTGTTGTTTAGCTTCAACTGAGACTTCGCGCCTCCCCCCACGTGGGAGCTTCCATAGCTGGCACCGATCCCTACGCTGGGCTGCAGGATCAGGAGGCTCCAGCTGGCCTGGGCTTTCAGATCGATCACTTTGGTTTCCCATTCGATGTAGAAGTCGGGGGAAGCGAGGGATAGTTTAGAATTGCTGGGCCATG
>CALKLC010000050.1 GCA_937991975.1 uncultured Spirochaetales bacterium
CGGTAGCCCGCCAGGCAGTAGCTGGAGCTCGGTCTTGCTTAATTGGTGGGGCATGGATACCAAAAGCCATAGCCCGCCTGGAAAAGGCATCCCAATCTTCCCGTTCTGGCTGTTCGAGGGATTCCGCCTCAATCTCGAAGCCATCGAAAAATCCTGCATGGCTTTCTAAGATCTGGCATGCAGCATCCAATGTTCGTTCAGAAACCCTTAAGATCACCATGGCACATTCGATTCAGAAATCACCCCGATAGAGGTACATATCTTCCACCGATCCTTCCCTAAAAAACACCCGCAGCCGTATGGGATAGGAGGGACCCTCGAAATGGTAGAGGATCCAGTCCCGATCCGTATAGTAGGGAGGACCTAATACTTCTGAAACCTGGTCGCGGGAATCCCCAATCTGGATTCCACGAACCTTCCCTGGAAACGGAGCAGACAATCGAACCTGCCAGACTCGATCCTGAAACCAGAAAAGACTCACCCCTTGAGGGTAGAGGAACAGTACATCGTCCTGCCAGGGTTCAGAACCTCGCACCACTCCAACCTGATGAGGTGGCCCGCACCGTAGAAATCCTTCATCCAGGGTCATCCCCAGCAAGGTCTCCGGCTCTATTGTGTAGGGATCCATCCGACCTGGCTGGGCTGGATTCGCCGCGAGAGGGACCTGTTCCAGCACCAGTAAACCCACACCCCAAAGAATCAGTTTCAAGAGAAAAAACACAATCCGCTCTCCCCTATTTCTTGTTGAATTGGGCTGCCACGTCACGCACCAGCTGGCTGGATCCCTTTTTCAGGACCAATGCCTTTCCATCCTGTATAACCACGATGAGATCTTCCACACCGCAGAGGGCAACAGGGATATCCGAATACACATAGTTCCCCTTTCCTTCCAATTCGATGATGCATGGTGCATTTCTCGGGAGGAGCCGTGCTGCCTCATCCCAGCTTCCCACATCGTTCCAGGAAAAGGTTGCGGGGATCATCGCTACCCGGTGGGACCGTTCCAGGATCGCGTAATCGACAGAAATGGAGGGCTCTGCTTCGTATACTCGTTGGAGGCGTGCAAAGAGTGTTGGTTCCGAGGAATCTTCCAGTAATCCCGCCTCACGGAAGGGCTGTACAATGGAGGGCGCATACCGTTCATACTCCTCGAATAGGGTCTCCATCGCGAAAAGGAACATCCCGGAGTTCCAGAAGTAGCGGCCTGCCTGCATGTAGCTTTCTGCAGTCGCTTTGTCCGGTTTTTCCTTAAAAGCCTCGACTCGATACCCCTTCCCTTCCTTCTTACCCCGCTCGATGTAGCCATACCCCGTGTGAGGAAAGCTTGGAAGAATCCCAAATACTGTAATCCATCCTGCTATTCCCAGTTCAGCCGCTTTCTGTACATCCTGCACGAAAGAATCTACCGGAGAAATCAAGTGATCTGCTGAAAGGACCAGGATCCGACCCTTCGGGGGTATCCTGTGCTTTAGGTACACGGCACCGAGAAATATCGCAGGAGCCGTATTTTTCCCTACCGGCTCACCCAAAACCGTGATGTGCGCCCCCCTGTGCTTGTAAGGAGAAACCTGAGCTTCCGTTTCCTCCCTGTACATATCCGCGGTTATAATCACTACCTCTGCCTCTGGATTCACCGCGAGACCTCGTTCCACAGTGTTCTGTAAGAAGCTCTTGTCTAACCCAAATGAGAGGAACTGTTTGGGATGGCTGGGGGAAGAAACCGGCCATAATCGGGTTCCCGAGCCGCCTGCCAGAATAAGAATCGCTTCCATACGTGGCCCTAACTGTAGATGTCCAGGAAGGAAAAATCAAGAGAAAACTTCTCGAATCGATATCTATTGACGAAGGATTCTGATCTTCCTACAATTAGATAAATTCTATACTATTGGGGGATTCCTATGGCAAAGAGTTTTTCCCTGGCAATGTATCCGTGGGTCTACTACGCTCGTTACGAAGAAGAGGGAAAGTGGAGTGAAACCTTTGTGGAAAAACCTCACACTACTCCTGATGAGGAAGCCAAACTTTCCCCCGAGGCAATACAGAACCTGCTGGCGCAGAGGAATTCCTTCCCCGAATTACCCCTTGTAAACTATACCACCCAGTACGGCCTGGGGGTATTCGAAGGATTGAAAGCCTTTCCCCAAAAGAACGGAGAGCTGAAACTCTTTCGCCCGGATGAAAACGCAAAACGGATGCACCGATCGATGGAAGGGCTTCAAATGCCCCCTTTCCCGGAAAAACTGTTCGTTTCCGCTGTCATCGAAGTGATCCGCAGAAATAGGAAATTGGGATACGCCCCCAAGTACGATCCTGCGTGGGAAAAAGATAACTTTTCTTCAGGGCATTCTGTCTATATTAGGCCTTTCACCTATTCAGAGCCTGGTATCGGCCTTGGGCTTTCCTACAAACCGTGGGTGGTGATCATAACCACACCCGTAGGAGCCTACTTCGAGCCAGGGACTTCCAGGGCCATTACCACCGATAGAGTACGGGCTACTCCTAAAGGCACGGGATGGATCAAGTGTTGTTCCAACTACGTAATTCCCATCCTGGCCAAAAAGGAAGCTGAAAAGAACGGGTATATGGAAGTAATCTTCCTCGATGCGAAAGAGGGAAAGTATGTGGAAGAAGGATCTTCCTGTAACATTTTCTTCTATCTTTCCAATGGCACCCTGGTAACCCCCGACTTGAAAGACACGATTCTTCCAGGAATTACACGAAAGAGTGCACTCACTCTTGCCCAGGACATGGGGATCAAAGTGGAAGAACGTCTAATCACCATCGAGGAAGTGCTGGACTCTGCCAAAGAATGCTTCGTTACCGGAACAGCGGCGGGAGTCACTTACATCGAATCCATCACGCACGGCAAACGAACTGCGGTGTTCAACAAGGGTAAACCAGGGGAACTCACCGTTACCCTCCAGAAAACACTTAAAGGAATCCAGTACGGAGCGATTCCCGATAAGTTCGGCTGGATGGTGCCGATCGGGTAAGGTCATTACGCCTGCCGATACTTACCTACCGCTCCTGCACGATCCGAATGGGAAGAGGCTCGGTAGCCGAACCTGTATAGAGGGTCCTGTGAGGGAAGGGAATCTCGATCTGTTCTCGGGCAAATCGATCCTTTATCTCCTGCAGGAGAGAGTTTTTGAGGTTCAGAAAATCCTGCTTCTGAAACCACACACCCAGAAGCAGATCGATCCCCGATTCCCCAAAACCCTGCAAGATCAATAGGGGTTCCGGCTCCCTTAAAGCATACGGGTTGGCCTCTACGATTTCCAGAAGCACATTTCGTACCCTTCCGAGATCTTCCTTGTAAGCAACCTGGAAACTGATATCCATCCTCCGTATAGGGAAACGGGTAATATTCGTCACCTCGGTATTCAACACCATCTGATTAGGGATCCGGATGAACAGGTTGTCGAAGGTGCGGATCTTTATAGACATTAGATCGATGGAACTGACGATCCCGGTTTTGTCTCCCACCTTGATCACATCCCCCACTTCGAAGGGCCGTTCGGAAAGAAGAAAAATACCGCTGATCACATTCGACACACTCGTCTGGGAGGCGAACCCAACGGCCACTCCGATAATACCTGCCGCTCCAAGCAAGGTAGAAACATCCAACCCTATCTGGCGAAGCACAGTGATTACCAGGATCGTAGATCCTGTATAAAGGAGAATATTCCGAATGATGATCCGGCTGTGTTCGGAAAGGGGTTTCAGGAAGGTTTTCGCACTCAAATACAGGAGGAGTCGAATGACCGCTATCCCGCCAAGGAGTGTAATCCCCACGCTCAACCCTTTTTGCAACACTTCCGAAGGAATATAGTTCAGCCAATCGAGAATTCTCATGGTGTGCTCCTAAAAGCCCGTAATGATCTTCAATAAACTAAAGGTTCTTTTGAAATACCAAATATCGGACACCTGCCGGGGAGATGCCAGCAACCGCACCTTTGGCTCGAAGGAAGGAGCCTGTTTTGAGGGTTCCACTACTGTTTCCTGGTCGGCACCCTTGAAGATCACCTCACTGGCATTGGTCCAGATCCTGCTCTCTCCCCCGTACAAGCTCAGGACTTCCGTATGGAGACATATTTTATCGAAGGGGAGTTCTATGGGGGAGTCGTTCCGTATACGGAGAGGGCAGATAGCAAAGAGGGGATGTTCGGGAAGGGAATTGAAATCGGTAAACAGTCTGGTTTCTGTGGCATAACATAGTTCACCGGAGACAGGGTCGCCGAACCAGGTATTCTTCATCCGAAAGATGGGCATTTCGAATAATAGGCGGGGAGAAACTTTCCTTCCGATGGGACCTACCATAAACCGAAACCATAAGGGAAAAAAGATGAAAAATTGTGCGGTTTCACCGGGAAGAATCACCAGTAGGCGATCGGGTTTTACAACGAGGGGTCGGTCCGGTATTGCTGGAGTAGGATAGAGGCAGGGGGCATTCCGAACGAGGTAGTGCTTCCACTCGGTAGTGAATGGCTTTTGCTCTTTGGGGATAGGCTGTATTGTAAAGTTAGGCTCCGAAATACCCGAAGGTATAGATTTATCTCTGTATGCGGTATGCACATGCCATTCGATATCGTACCGCTCCACCCACACATCGAGATCCCCTAAGGAGAAACGGACACAGATTCCTGCTTCCAGCGGATAAGGGTTCCAGATACCCAGTTTTTCGGAAAAAGAGAAAGATTCCATGTTTCATGTATCGGCTTAAAACTCTTGATTCCGAAGATCTATAGGGATGGAAGGATAGATCTGTAGATCGTACGGTAAGGAGGGATTCAGGATTTTCCGCATATTCAGGTAGGCAAGATTTTTGGTTTCTCCCCGAACTTTCGTGTCGCGATCCCGCGCATAGTTCTCGTACAGTTCAATGGCATCGGTAAGGGAAACCAGGGCTTCAGAACTCAAGTCCGGTCTTCGGGTGCGATCCCCAAGCCGCTTCAACGTTACACCCAGATTGTTGTAGGTTTTCATCAGGTTT
>CALKLC010000051.1 GCA_937991975.1 uncultured Spirochaetales bacterium
TTCCCTGGATTTGGCCCCCCCTCGAAAGCGGGAATCGAGGCTGCTCTCAACAGAGATCTGAAAGATCCCCACCTCTTTGCCCCTGATGTACCGTCAGTTTCCTGAGAGCTTCTTTGAAGTTCGGAGGAAGGGGTGCATAGAAAATTCTGGGGACAGAGTCCAGAGGAAGCTGGATTTTCAACGCAAAGGCATGAAGGTAAAGCCGGGGGATAATTTCATCTTTAAGCAGGGAACCTTTTCGGCTATACAGAGGGTCTCCGAGAATAGGGCAACCGATAGCTTGCATTTGAACCCGCAGCTGGTGAGTCCTGCCTGTTCTGGGCTTAAGCAGTACGAAAGAATAGTGACCGTACCGCTTTAACACCCGAAACCACGTCTCCATAGGTTTCCCCTGCGTTCCTTCCCCCTCCAGCATACGGAAACGCTTTCTGTTCCTGGGGTCACGAACCAACCTGCCCACGATGAAGCCTTCTCCCTTTGAAAGGGTTCCCTTCACAATGGCCAGATAGGTTTTTTCTACCCTCTTGTTTCTGAACTGGGCAGCCAAAAACTCCAGCGCCTCTGGATCTTTTGCGGCAATCAACACTCCGGAAGTATCCTTGTCCAGCCGATGTACAATCCCGGGTCTTATCAGGTCTTCCGGAAAAGCATCTTTCAATGTTCGTACATGGTAGAGAAGACCCTGGACAAGAGTGCCCTGTTTTACCCCCGCACCAGGATGCACCACCATCCCTTCTGGTTTGTCCACCACGATTACGCGGGAATCCTCATGGATGATCCGTAAAGGAAGCTTTTCTGCAGCATACCGGGGTTCTTCAAGGGGACGCAGGAGCACTTCCAGTTCTCCTCCAGGGGCTACCCGGTGGGAGGCCTTAACCTTCCTTCCATTGAGGCGTATCTCTACCACCCGTTCTTTCAATTGATTTCTGCTGGGAAGATTCAGCCGCTTTGCCAGGTACACATCCAACCGCGCATCTACTGCGGAATCCTCAATTCGTAACTGCAGAGTTTCCATAGGACCGTTGATTGATAGGTTTTTTTGTTTCGATTAGAAAATCCACGAAAGCTAACAGGGCAGAGACACTGACGCTCACCAGAAGAACCCCCATTCGTTCCTGGCTGGAAAGGGGTGAAGCCCCAGGATTCTGGAAGGGACCGGGCGCGTAGTTTGGATTCCCACCCGAAGCGGCAAACCGAAATGTATCGTAGGCTAAAGAGGAAAAGAGAAACACGAAAGGGAACACTCCCAAAGCCACGATCTCTCCCCTTCGCAAGGCTCGGGCCCAGGATGGGAACTCTTCAGGTGCATAGGGGACAGGATCCGTAGGCCCCCCTGCCCATATGAGGTTCAAGATTTGGAATAGCAGGCAGCATACCAGGAGGAGTCTCTTCATCCTACTCTCCGTTCCCCAAAAAGGATCGTCCCCAGACGTACCAGCGTAGAGCCTTCCTCGATGGCGATTTCGAAGTCACCGCTCATACCCATGGAAAGAGTATCCCACTTTACCTCCGGGTACCTTTTCTTCAGGTCCTGGAAGGCTTTGTTCAACATCCGGAAAGATCGTCTGATTGTATCTGTATCCGTAGAAAGAGGCCCCACAGTCATAAGGCCTCTAATTTCCAGATGGGGGAGGGAAAGGATCTTTTCTACATCCCGAAGGAGTAGCTCATAGGAAGGATAGCCGCTCTTACTAACCTCGCCCGACGTGTTCAATTCCAGCAGGATCTGTAAACGAGGACTCTCTGGACCTTTGGCAAGACGTTTTTCAAGCTCTGTAGCGATGGAAAGGCGGTCGATGGAGTCCACCCAGGAAAAGAGCGTGGGAACATACTTCACTTTGTTTGATTGAAGATGGCCGATCAGGTGGAGTTCCATAGCCGGTAAAAGTTGTTTGTATTTTTCCTTCGCTTCCTGGACCCGATTCTCACCAAAAATCCGTATTCCCCTCTCGTAAGCTTCCGCCACAGCTTCCCAGGGTTGGAGTTTTGTTACCGCCATGATACGGATCTCTTCTTCCCGGCGCCCTGCTCGAAAAGCTGCTTGCTGGATCCGGTCAAGCACCATCGATAGATTAACCATCCTCTTTTATGATACAGGGTTACAGGAGGCCTATCAACTACCCATAATGTGCTTTCGGATGGTTTGTTCCAGATCAATATTCAATTTTTCCCTGAGTTCCTGGTAGAGGGAGGTGATGGTTTTATATTTATCGAACACTTCCCACTCTTCCTCCTCATAGAGAAGCTGGTAGGGTTTCAATCCCAAAACAGTGGCTATTCTTTCCAGATTTTCCGGGGAAGGGAACTTTTTCCCCCCTTCTATTTCTCCAAGAAAACTGGAGGAAAGGCCGCATTGATCCGCAAGCTGGGATTGGGAAAGGTGCAACTGTAAACGAGCACGCTTGATATTATTCCCTACTATGGTCTGAAGTTTTCCCATGGGTTATGATATTCATGATGAAAGTGCGGCTCTGGAAGAACAATCCACTCAAAGAGACACTATATTTCGCTGAAAGAGAAACCCATACGGACGCCCTTCTGTGCTGCCGCCTAAGAAGAAAAGAAGGGTATTCCTTTATTGCATGAAAAGCCTTCATTCACTATAACTGTCAGGGGGAGGGTTGGAATCTTTTTATGGAAAGATCCTTATTGGAAAAAACGGTGAATCTTCCCCTTGCACAGCGAGTGGTAGATGACTACCGGAAAGTCACAGGGGTGAATGCCTTCATCATCGATATCGATGGTAGGTACTACTTCGATTTTCAACAGCAAGCCTCCTGTTCTTTCTGCTCATCCCTTCAGACTCGATTCGGATATAGGGAAGCCTGTATCCACTCGCACCTGTATGGCAGTTACCAGGCAGAGCGGTTTGGTGGAAAATATATCTACTTCTGTCCGATCGGACTGGTTCATTGGGCATCACCCCTCTTTCATGAAGAAATAATGATTGGCGCGCTTATTGGCGGCCCCGTATTGATGGTAGAGCACGAAGAGTATTACCGGGAAGAGTACCTGTCCAGATTCAATCTACCGAAAGAAGAATCGGAGAGGCTGTGGGAAGAGTTGAAGGAAATCCCCTTCAAACCCCCGGAAGTCGTAACCAGCTTAGCGGAACTTCTCTTTATCCTCAGCCTCTATATTTCCGATTTGAAGGCTGTGGAGTTCCTGGAAGAACGAGAAAGACTGGCTCAACAGTCAAATATCTCAGCCTATATACATCATCTGAAAAGTATGGGGGGTGACGAGTCTCTCATAACAGGATACCCTCTGAAAAAAGAACGGGAACTGATGAAGCTCATTGCCCTTGGGGATAAAGAAGGCTCCCGGAAACTATTGAACGAGCTCCTCGGCCATGTGTTTGTTTCCAGCGGTGGAAAGATCGATATCGTAAAAGCCCGTATTCTGGAATTGGTGGTCCTCCTGTCCCGGGCCGCTATGGAAGGAGGGGCCGATATAGAACAGATCTTCGGGTTGAACTACAACTATCTGAATCAGATCCACAGACTCAACACGGTGGAGGATCTGTCCTTCTGGGTAAGTCGGATCATGGGGCGTTTTACCGACCTCGTGTTCGATTTACGGGATGTGAAGCATGTGGACGTGATGCACAAGGCAATGGATTATATCAAAAGAAATTACCAGAGAAAGATCACCTTAAAGGATGTGGCAGACTATGTAAAACTCAGCGCCTCCTATTTCAGCCGGCTGTTCAAGACAGAAATGTCCATGACTTTTACCCACTACCTGAATCGGGTACGGATCGAACAGAGCAAATCCCTCTTACTCAATGATAGCATTCCTTTGGTGGATATTGCATTACTCACGGGTTTCGAAGATCAGAGCTACTTCACGAAAGTATTTCGAAAGCATGTAGGGATCAGCCCAGGAAAATTCCGGGAATGCCGCGGCCAGGTAAAAAGCGGTTCTTATCTCCCTAAACGATGAGGAGGGATACACATGAGTTTATCCTCGTTATTGGATCTCCCAAAAGAGTTACACACCCAACCTGTAGGCCTGCCCCTGTACCTGGAGGGCGGGAAGGAAGCTGTGCTGGTTCTCCACGGGTATACGGGAATCACGGATGAGCTTACCTTCTTTGCTCATCGCATGCATGCCGCCGGTTACACTGTTGCACTTCCCCGCCTCCCCGGGCACGGGACAGATGGATCGGATTTCCTCACCTGCCGTGCAGAGGATTGGTACAGGAAAGTCCTGGATACATACCTTGACCTGAAGGCACGATTCCAAACTGTTCATTGGGTGGGGCTTTCCATGGGTGCCCTCTTTGCCATTTTAGGGATGGCCCAATTCCGGTCAGGGAAGCTGGTTCTGGCAGCTCCAGCTTTACAGGTGTACGATCGCAGACTCTACCTCACCCCCCTTCTGCGATTGTTCGTGCGCCGTATGGAAAAGAAAGAATACCGGTTCGAGGGGCCCCCGGAGCATGCTCCCATTGCGGAAGCTTATTGGACATACAACTGGCCCATCCAGGCTGCAGAACTGTACAGGTTACAACGGTATGCGAGTCAGTATCTCTCCCGGCTCTCCGGGAATGTTCTGGTGCTCCTCGGAGGGAAAGACGACACCGTTCCCCCCTCTGTATTGGATCTTATCCAGAGAAAAGCCCTTCATTGCACTATCGATTCCATCACATTCCCTGAAAGTGGGCATGTAGTCTTGAACGATGTGGAACGGGAACAGGTAGCAGATAAAGTGGCTGATTGGCTAACGAGTATAAAGGACTAATGTTCTTTAAGCATGTGAATCATGTACCGAAAAGCCGAATCTGGTTTCTTCAATTCCCGAGAGCCACGGGTGATCTTACAGAGGCTCAAAGAATATTTGCGGGCGATCTCTCGCTGGGTAGTGCCCCGATCTATTTCCCGTACCAGTAACCACCGCCCCGCGATCTCCCGTATTTCCGAAGGGGTCAATAAATCATAGAGGAATCTCCGAATCCACTCTTTTTCGGTCGTTTTAGCCAGTACGGTCGATAGTTCCTCTATGGAACGTTGAACAACCTCATCATCCATCATAGGGTAAATGTATCACTTCTATGGACACTGGAGAAGGTTTTCGGGTAGGCTTTCCGTATGTGGGGATTTACGATCAAAAAGGCTTTTTTTGATTTCTGGGATCATTTGTTCCTGGTGATCATCCTGAATCTGGGATTCCTTCTGGTACTGGCAGTACCCCTCCTTGTGCCTTCCTGGTTGTATCGATTCGGAGTGGTTCCCTCCGCTATTTCCTTTGTGTTGGGGATCCTCCTCCTTTTCCTTTACAGTGGCACGGTCTCCTTCATGATGAAAGAAGTGGCTTACTATAGGGATCCAGGCGTGAAGGAATTCGTCCAATTCTTCAAGGAGTCCTGGCCTTCCAGTTTGCTTTTCGGGGGAATCGTAGTGCTCCATCTGTTCATCCTGATGGTGGCCTTCCCGGTGTATGCTTCGATGAAATCGATTCTGGGAACTATAGCTTTGGCTCTCATTTTCTGGTTCAGTGTACTCTGGTTCCTTTCCAGTCTCTATTTCTTTCCCCTTAGAACGCAGGTAGACTCCCATGTGAAAAAGATCCTCAAAAAATGTTTTCTCGTCTTTTTCGACAATACTGGATTTACCGTATTTCTCGCTACTGGAGCGGCGTTGATTTTCAGCATCTCATTTCTGACTGCCTTCCTTTTACCTGGTTTTACAGGGATCCTTCTCTGGCTGCAGGTAGGCTTCAAACTAAGGTTACTGAAGTACGACTACCTGGAGGCCCATCCCCAGGCAGATCGTAAACAGATTCCCTGGGAAACTCTCCTGACAGAAGAGCGGGAACGGGTAGGAAAGAGAACTTTGAAAGGGATGATCTTTCCCTGGAAGGAGTAACTCTTATAGATCCGCAGGCCCTGCTTTGAACTGATGTGGGCACATCGATGTAAGGGGGATAAGTAAAACTACCAACAAGAAGGAAACAAAAAAAACCGCCTATAAAGCGGTTTTGTTAGCAGGGGCAGGATTTGAACCTGCGACCTCCGGGTTATGAGCCCGACGAGCTGCCAGCTGCTCTACCCTGCGTCGTTAGGTAAAACAATACAAAATTTTGATCCCTGCGTCAATAGGAACCTTCAAATCGATTCTTCCAGCCTTTGAGCGGTATTCCATAGAATTCCCGTGATTCCGATGGATAGCACCACTACTCCAAAGGGAATCAAGACGGAAAAATCCAAACCAATATTGTACACCCCATGAAGGAAAATAGCCGCTAATCCTCCCCAAACCGTACGCCCTTTGTACTGGTAGCGACTGAATCCATAGGCAAATCCAAAGATCGCCGAAAGGGCCGCATGTAGGGGTACGGAGGTAAAGGAGCGGATGAAGGATGTTTCTGGATCCTTCACCAGAAACAGAAGGTTTTCAAGAAGGGAAAACCCAAGGGCAGAGGCCATAAATAAAAGGATCGTGCGCCTGATGGAAACCGTGCCCTGCATTTTCAAAAGCATGATGGGTAGAATCGCTTTTCCCACCTCTTCCACTGTAGCTACCCGGAGATACGTACCGTAGCCTTGCCAGGGGGGAAGCATGAAGAGGATTGCCAGCACGGGAAATGCTATAACAACACCCCCCCAGAATGCGGTGATCAGAGAAAGTCCACTTCTCTGCCCTGGGTGGTATGACCTTACGGGAATTCTCTTTTCCCAACGGTACACCCATCCAAACAGAAAGAGGGGAACCAGGATGACTATCAGTAGATGAACAGCAAAGGGAAAGGGCACATACCCCCCTACTATAGAAAACTTAGACCTGGAGAGCCTGCTCGAGACATTCCACGAACTTCCGATTCTGAGCCTCTGTTCCTACAGTTACCCTGATCCACTCATCCAACTGGAAGCTTCGGAGAGGGCGTATCGTGACGCCCAGATCCATAATCCTTCGAAAGACTTCCATTGAATCTCTTCCCACATGTACACACACAAAGTTGGCATCACTAGGATAGTACTTTAGGCCCAAACGATCGAACTCGTGGTAGAGATACTCTTTCCCTTTTCGGTTGGTTTCTATAGATCGCTTCACGAACTCCACATCCTCCAGGGCAGCCAGGGCAGCCTCCTGAGCCAGGAGATTTACATTGAAAGGAGTTTTCGTTTTATAGAAATCCGCAATCACTTCTTGAGATCCAACCCCGTACCCGACTCTCAACCCTGCTAACCCGTAGATCTTGGAAAACGTGCGGAGGACTACTAGATTCGGGTACTGACGGATTATCCGCAGGGTATCGGGGAAATCGGGACGTTCCACATATTCCCTGTAAGCCTCGTCCGATACCACAAGGACTTTTGGGGGAACACCTTCCATGAAAGCCTGAAACTCTTTTTCCCCAAAAGAGGTGCCGGTAGGATTGTTTGGATTACAGAGGAATACAATCTTTGTGCGGGAATCGATCAGCTCGAGAATCCGTGAAAGATCGAACCTTCCATCCTGCATCGGAGCGTATTTCACCTTGCCGCCGAACAGTACAGTGGCAAAGGTGTATTCCGAAAAGGTATGTTCCGAGGTAACAGTGTTGTCCCCCTCTTCGATATAGGCACCCGTAATCAAACAGAGGACCTCATCGGAACCATTTCCGAAGATGAGGTTGTCCCGCTCTACCCCCAACTTCATTGCAACTGCATCCCGTAGTTTCACTACTCCAGCGTCAGGGTAGAGAGAAACGGTTGCTGCGATTTCGTTGATCCGGGCAATCGCTTTGGGTGAGGGACCGAGGGGATTCTCGTTGGATGCCAATTTGATGGCCCCTTCCTTTAATTTACCCGGTGCATAAGGAACGATGTGTTCTAAAGTTTTTCTCAGCTTCATAGTGGGATACTAACCTACCCATAGGGTGCGGTCAAGATTTTTCATCCTTCTGAGCTGTCATGACCCGATGTTCTTCCTCCAGCTCCTGCAGTAGATCATCCAGCTTCTTCTGTAAGGACTGCGGTGTACTTAGGGCAAAGATCAATCCTTTAGGATCCTTAAATGTTTGTTTTACTACTCGCATCACGGCCAGAGCTTCCTCGTGGGTAAACCCGTGCATCAGGATTGTCTTGAATTGGGGATCCTTCATGGCTTCTGTTCCTCCCTGCGTTTGGTAAAGTGACTTTCTGTAAGCCCGAAGCTTTCACCCTCTTCAAGATTCCCTTCGGGCTCCACATGTACCATTACATCGAACACCGAATCGATCCGATTCCGGATCTCCCGCTCCACCTCCACAGCAATATCATGGGCTTCCCCAACCGAAAGGGAGGGATCCACTTCGATATCCAGGTCGATATCGAATAGGTTCGCTACTTTCCGGATACGGGTACGGTGGGGATTTCCGGCCCCAGGAACCGCTCGCACAGCATCGAAAATTGCATGGTACAGATCCGAGTCCGTATTCCCATCCATCAGTTCTGTCCGTACCCCGAGGAAAATACCCACAGCGGATTTCATGATCCACAGACTCACCCCAAATGCAAAGAGGGGATCGAGAAAGGGTTTTTTTAGAACGATAGTGAAAAATACCCCTGTTAAAACGGTTCCTGATATGAGGGTATCGTTCATCATGTTCTTTCCGTTTGCCTTTAACATCTCACTGTTGTACCTTTTCCCGAAGGTGAACTGGGTCCAGGCGAGGCATATCTTTCCGATGACGGAAACAAGCGACACGTACAGAGCGAGGGGAGCAGGGATCTCCCGCGTACGACCTTCTAGAAAATGCTCCAGGGTAGAGATACATAACTGGGCTCCCGCAAAAAAGATGATAAACGCCAGCAAGGTTGTAGCCAGCGTCTCTGCCCTTCCATGTCCAAAAGGATGTTCCCTATCCGAAGGCTTCGCCGTAATTTTACTTGCCAGAAGAGTGATGGCAGCGATAATCACATCGGTCGAGGAATCGATCCCATCCCCTACTACAGCCAAACTTCCAGAGAGGAACCCTAAAACGATCTTGAGGGAGGCC
The DNA here is from genome assembly GCA_937991975.1 of uncultured Spirochaetales bacterium. Taxonomy (GTDB): domain Bacteria; phylum Spirochaetota; class Spirochaetia; order DTKZ01; family DTKZ01; genus DTKZ01. The sequence continues at coordinate 8,965 of CALKLC010000051.1, forward strand.
AAAACCCCGTTTCCTACCAAAGCAATAAGGGCAGCTTTGCTGATGGCTTTACTTCGATCTTCCATACAGAGGGGATACTCTACTCTAGTTTTCCATTCTACTCAAGAATCATTGCCGGATGAAAGGTTTATCAGTATATTTTAATCGAAATCTACAAAAAATCTAAATATAACACAAAAAGGACTCACTATGCGCTATGACAGAATGACCATCAAACTACAGGAAGCCCTGCAGGAAGCTTCTTCCTTTGCCCATCAGTACAATCATCAATTACTGGAGAGCGAACATCTACTTCTATCACTGATCAGACAGGAAGATGGGGTAATTCCTCCCCTTCTGGATCGATTGGGAGTGAATAGAAAAACGTTGGAAGTGAATCTAGAACGATCCCTCGAATCGAAACCAAAGGTGTACGGTGAAGGGATGGAACTCCGAATGTCGGCAGAGTTGGGACGGCTTCTAAGTCGAGCCGAAAAAGAAGCTTCTGATTTGAAAGATGAGTATACCAGTGGGGAACACGTGCTGCTCGCAGCTCTCGCCGAGGAAGGCAAACTATCGGATCTACTGAAAAGAGCTGGGATCACCCGTGACGGAATCCTGAAAGCGTTGAAAGCTATCAGGGGGAACAACCGGATTACCGATCCAAATCCAGAAAACAAGTACCAGGTCCTGGAAAAGTACTGTAGAGACCTTACGGCGTTAGCCCGACAGGAGAAACTCGATCCTGTAATTGGGAGAGATGAAGAGATCCGGCGAATCATGCAAGTTCTCTGCCGCCGAACCAAGAATAATCCTGTCTTGATCGGTGAGCCAGGAGTAGGAAAGACAGCCATTGTGGAAGGCTTAGCCCGAAGGATTGTATCGGGAGATGTGCCTGACAGTCTGAAAAATAAACGGCTTCTGGCTCTCGACCTGGGAGCCTTGATCGCGGGCACCAAGTTCCGGGGGGAGTTCGAGGAACGCTTGAAGGCAGTAATCAAAGAAATTACTGAATCGAACGGGGAAATTATCCTCTTCATCGACGAACTTCACACCCTTGTCGGAGCGGGAGCAGCCGAGGGAGCGATGGATGCCAGCAACCTGTTAAAACCCGCCCTCGCTCGGGGAGAACTCCGGGCAATCGGTGCTACTACCCTGGATGAGTACCGAAAACACATCGAGAAAGACCCAGCCCTGGAACGGAGGTTCCAGCCCGTGTACACAGGCGAGCCTTCCGTAGAAGATACCATTGCTATTCTCCGGGGTTTGAAGGAACGGTATGAGGTACATCATGGAGTCCGGATCAAGGACGAGGCCCTGGTTGCCGCGGCGGTTCTTTCAGATCGGTACATTACCAGCCGATTCCTTCCGGATAAAGCGATCGATCTTGTGGACGAGGCTGCCAGTCGGCTTAAGATGGAAATCGAAAGCCAGCCCACAGAGCTGGACCAGATCGAACGAAAGATCCTCCAGTTGACCATCGAAAAGCAAGCCCTTTCGAAAGAAACGGACCCTGCTTCGATCGAGCGGCTGGGAAGAATCGAGAAGGAACTCGGTGAACTGCAGGCAAAGAGAGACGGTATGTACCTCCAATGGAAGAATGAAAAAGAAATCATCGAGGAGATACGGACATTGAAGCAGAAACTGGAAACTTTGAGTATCGAGGAAAGCCGGTACGAGCGGGAAGGAAACTTGAACAAGGCTGCTGAAATCAAGCATGGTCTGATTCCCCTTACCCAGCGAGAATTGGAAGAAAAGACGAGGAAACTTGTAGAGATCCAGGGTGAACGTCGCCTGTTGCGGGAAGAAGTATCTGAGGAAGACATTGCAAAGGTTGTTTCTTCCTGGACAGGCATCCCTGTCACTAAAATGCTATCCTCTGAAATGGCTAAACTTCTCAAATTGGAGGAAATTCTTTCCCAGCGGGTAGTGGGCCAGCAGGATGCCATCCGGGTTGTTTCTGATGCTATCCGTCGAAACAAGAGCGGCCTTTCAGATATCAACCGCCCCCTCGGAACCTTCCTGTTCCTCGGCCCCACGGGGGTTGGGAAAACAGAATTGGCAAAGACTCTCGCTGACTACCTGTTCAACGATGAGCGGGCACTTACCCGCATCGACATGAGCGAGTATATGGAGAAGCATTCCGTATCCCGACTCATCGGGGCTCCGCCCGGGTATGTGGGGTACGATCAGGGAGGTCAACTCACTGAAGTGGTGCGAAGACGGCCCTACTCTATCGTATTGTTCGATGAAATCGAAAAAGCTCATCCTGATGTGTTCAATGTACTCCTCCAGCTATTGGATGAAGGGCGTTTGACGGATGGACAGGGTCGAACCGTGGACTTCCGGAACTGTATCATCATTCTTACAAGTAACCTGGGGAGCGATCTGATCCTCCAGGCGGAAGACCTGGATGACATTAAGCCCCAGATCGATTCCTTACTGAAAGCTACCTTCAAGCCAGAGTTCCTCAATCGGCTGGACGAAATCGTCATGTTCCATCGGCTGGGCAAAAAGGAAATCCTCGCTATCGTGGACCTGGAGCTCAAGAAGGTTGCCAGGAGGATGGAAGAAAAAAAGATCGGCCTCTCGGTAACGGATTCTGCCCGAGAATTATTAGCTGATCGGGGATTCGATCCAGCCTTCGGTGCAAGACCCCTAAAGCGGACAATCCAGAACCTCGTCCTGAACGAACTGGCCAGGAAGGTCCTTTCGGGTGCCGTGAAGGAGGAGGATACGGTTACCCTCGATGTAAAGGGGGGGGAACTCGTATTCCTCTCCTGAGATCGTTGACATGTTCCCTCCTATACCGATAGTCTAAACTGTTCTACTTGAAGAGGAGGAAAGGTGTCTAAGCTTTGGGAGAAAGATTATCCGATAGACTCTTTGATTGAAGACTATACCGTAGGAAAAGATTACCAGATCGATGAAGAACTGGTAGTAGCCGATTGTCTGGGCAGCATTGCCCAGGCAAAGATGCTACACAAGATCGGAATCCTCACTTCCCAGGAAGAAGCAGACTTACGAAAGGAACTCTCCCTGATCATCCAGGAAGCCCAAAAGGGAGAGTTTTCCATTCGCAAAGAGGACGAGGACTGTCATACGGCGATCGAAAACCGATTGGTGGAACGTTTAGGAGAAACGGGAAAGAAGATCCATACGGGGAGATCCCGGAACGACCAGGTCCTTACGGCCCTGCGGATCTACGGGAGGGAGCGACTACTGGAGATCTTTCGGGCTTGCCTCCATCTGGCCAGGACCCTCCTTGAGCAAGCAGAACGGTACCAGAAGGTTCCCATGCCAGGCCGTACCCATACCCAGCTCGCGATGCCCAGTACGGTGGGGCTCTGGCTTGCCGCCTTTGGGGAAGAAACCCTCGATAACCTGGAGCTCTTACGAGGGGGATACGAACTCTGGAACCGATCCCCTCTGGGTTCGGCAGCCAGTTATGGGACTTCTCTCCCGCTGGATCGGGAGTACACGGCAGAGCTTCTAGCCTTTCCCCGGATACAGAACAATGTATTGGCAGCCAACAATTCCCGGGGTAAACTCGAGGCTGTTATTCTGGACCAGCTGGACCAGATGGGGCTTACGTTATCCAAGCTTTCCACGGATCTGATCCTCTTCTCATTACCCGAGATTGGGTACTTTTCTCTCCCGCGGGAGCTCTGTACCGGCTCCAGTATCATGCCCCAAAAACAGAACCCCGATGGTTTGGAGCTTACCCGTGCAAAGGCGGCCATCCTGGGATCTTACTCGTGGGCTATAAAAAGTATCATCCGATCCCTTCCCTCGGGGTATAATCGGGATTTTCAGGAAACCAAAGGGCCTTTCCTGAGAGGATTGGGATTGAGCCTGGAAATGGTTCGAGTGATGGACCATCTGATCCAAAATGTGCAGGTTCATGAAGAAGCCCTCCGTAAAGGGTTCACTCCCGACATCTTTGCTACCGATGCCGTGTACGAGCTTGTTCTGGAGGGAGTTCCTTTCCGGGATGCCTACAAAGAGGTGGGAAGCAAACTGAAAACCCTAACACAGCAAAATCCGGACAAGGCTATCGCTCAACGCACCAGTACGGGAACCCCGGGGAATCTTCGGCTGGATGTTCCCCGTCAAAGACTCCATCTTCTCCATTCCTTCGTAGAAAGGGAGGAAGAGCGAATCTCGAAGGCCTGGGAAGATCTATTGAAGCATTGAAGCCCAGGTGCGGGCATGTTCATTCCGACTTTAAGGTGGCTCGATTCTGCACCACTCCAAATGCAAACCTTAGAAAGATCTCATCCTTTGGGTTCTGATCTTTGTTGAAACCAGTTCTATCCTTAAGGGAAAGTTTTCTTTCTCCAATCGGATCGCCTCCCCATCGTACTGAAGGAAAAGGGGGGCATCGTAATGCAAACAGATCTGGTGGGCCTTTCGCAGAAGTACTCCTTCTTGATGCACATGTTTCCCCGCATACAGAAGATTCTTCAATTGGAGTTTCGTCCGGAGTGGTCGGTCCGTAATGGCGCAGAGGTTTTCTTCTCCTGGCAGGATCCATTTATGATTCCCATAGCTTCTGTGTCCCGAAACGCCAAAGGCTGTGAGAACGTACTTTCCCGATACATGTTCCAACCGACCGTCCGAAAGGGTAATGTCTATCGACAGAGTTTTCGCAGGAAACAGGAGGGGATAGAACAGCACTGACACATCGGCGATTTTCCGATAGATGTCGGTATTGAATCTAGTTTTCAGTCGATTGGCTGTATGGGTAACGAAGGCATCGATCCCTACGCTGGCAATATTGAAGGCATACATTGCCTTCAAACCCGATGGCTGGATCCTGAGGGCTGTCACATCCCCAATTCCCCCCTCCCCTAAAAGGCACTTTGCCGCAGAAGCTAAGTCTGCTACATCGGCTCCATCGTTCCCCGTTCCCATCGGAAGGCGAAATACAAGGATCCGTTCCAACACTTCGCCGGGTAAATCCACCAACATGTTTAGGATTTCCTGATGGGTGCCGTCTCCACCGAGGGAAAGAATGAAGTGATACGGTGGTTCTCCCTGGATTCCTTCTTGCAGAATAAGAGTTTCCAAAATTTCACTTACCAGATCTCCTGGATGTCCCTTATACCGGGCTACATGAACTGCAATGCGGCTTTCGGGGTTGGGTTCCACTGCCGCTGCAGTATCCAGGACGATCATCCGTAACCAGGTGAGGGTTTCCTGTACCTGTAAAGGATGACGAAAGAACCCAGCGGTGGGACTCACAATCGCATGCACGTGCACAGGCCGCAGAGAAACAATTGTTGACCGTACAGCCAGCTCAGCGAAAGAGGCTCCTATTTCCCGTGCATCCTCTACCGATACAGAGCGCATCTTGAGAAACATGGGGGTAGTGTACTGTAATCCTTACCTATCGAGCAAGTCCAGTTGGAAAAAACAAGGGAAGTCAGTATACTCTACCCTAAATTGCAAAAGTTTTTGCTTCCTTCCAACAGTTAGAAGAATTGCTTGACACCCTTCCAGCTGCCCTGGTGCTGATCGGCCCGGATGAGACGGTCCTTTTCTACAACGAGGAGGCGAGATCGCTCTTTCAGGTGCCTTCTTTGTCCCCAACCCGCCCCGCATCCCGGACATACCCAACTTCTCCTGAATCCCTGACCCCTGCAACTACTCCTGTACCCCCTGTTTTTCGGCTGGGTGATCTTGTTTCCTGTAAATACCGTACCCTTACCCCACTAGGATGCGGATTCTCGGACAATTGTTCAGGTTGTGTTTTTTTTCAAATGATCCGCAAAGGACTCAGCCACCTGAATGAACCCTTTCGAGAAACAGGGACCGCTCAAGTGGATAGAGACACCCCTCCATTCCTTCTCTGGTTCCGGTACACTGCCCGACCCGTTCAATGGGGAAACCAACGAGCACTGGTTATTTCCTTCGAAGATGTAACCTCCCTCAAGGTAAAGGAGCAGGAACTCGATGTTCGTCGTGCCCACTTCGAACACCTGTTTCAGCATGACGATTCTGGGAGCTCCCATCACCATTGCAGGGAAAAAATATATCTATGCGATTTATCAGGATATTTCCCTTCGAAAAGAGATG
>CALKLC010000052.1 GCA_937991975.1 uncultured Spirochaetales bacterium
CACGGCACTTGAAAGGGGATGTAATCGAGCCCTACTCTGCGGGGATAGAAACCCACGGGCTAAACCCTTACGCGGTGCAGGTTATGAAGGAAGCCGGTGTCGATATTTCCCATCACACCTCGAAGAACGTTCGTGACTTGATGCACATTCCCTTTGATTACGTAATCACTGTCTGTGATCATGCCAACGAAACCTGCCCTGTATTCCCCGGCCGGGTCAAACGGCTCCATGTCGGATTTGATGACCCCCCCCGGCTTGCGGCAAAACTTTCCTCCGAAGAGGAAAAGCTTTCCGTGTACCGCCGGGTTCGGGACGAAATAAGGAGTTTCGTTCAATCACTACCCGGAAGTTTGCCCTAGACCGGAAAATTCCGCGGATACAGATAAAATCCCCTGATGGCCATCAAAAGGGGAATATTGCGCCCCGCGTATAAGCTGCTTCTATCACGCCCTCATTGGCTGGAGGACTTTTCTTTCTCCCCCATCTCTCGCAGCCTTCGTTCGATCCATTCCTGCTGTTTTCGGAGCCATTCCGCTCGCTTCATCAGGAAAGCCTTTTCATCTTCCGCTGAGAAAGCATACGGCGCGCAGCATCCATGCGTAAAAGCACCCTGAGGGGCACCCCAGAATCCTTCATTGCATGACCACCCTCGGTAATGCCCTCCCATTCCGTCTCCCATTCCAGGGCCTCGTCCGGAATCGAAGCCCGGACCCCATCCAGGTGTGACGCCGTGTCCCCATCCGAACGGTCCTGTTCTGTATCCGCAAGGCATATGCACCTCCTCTCTCTGCTATTATGAGCATATGCTAGATATACTCAAAATGCTCCCTTCAGTCAAGAGTCATAGCAAACCAAACGAGGTATTTTTATTTATATATAGTATTGATAATATATATTATATATGTTATTGTTTTAGTATCTATGTCGAGGAGGCTCTCAATGGTGACGATTTTGGCTGTTTTAATCGGAGGAGCTCTGGGATTCGCATACTATAAGCTCATAGGATGCCGCACCGGTACATGCCCTATCACTTCCAATCCGTATATCAGCATGCTCTATGGAGCATTGATAGGGTATCTAATATCGGGAGCGAAATAGGCGGCCCACATTTAAGGAAGCCGAAAAAAAAAAGCAGTACCCCTTTGGGTACTGCCGGCGTATTTCAAACTCTCTATGTCAACGTTACCTCTTAATGATGGAAAATTAGTTTCTTATTTGCTTCCGAACCGCCTTTGATTAGCATCTCTTCCGTAAGGAAGTAGGTTTTTTCTTCGTGACAGACGGCGCAATCCCGGGTTCGATCCGTCCGCTTCTTGATGTTGTGCGGATAGGTATCCCAGTAGTTCGGCATGGAATCGAAGTTCTGCTGCTGGATCCCCACTTTCTTGAAGGTGTCCCGCACAGCGGGTACCAGTCGCAGGGTAGTGACTTCCTTGGGATTCCGCGGATTCTTACCCAGGAACAACCCCGGACTGGAGGTTGCCCCTTCCCCCACATGGCAACTGGAACAGTTCCGATACGGAGCCGCGGAGTGGCAGGAGGAACAGCTTACCCACCCCACGTGATCCCTGTGCACGCTTACCGACCGCTCCGATCCCTCTTTCGTGTTATGACATTGGACACATGTAGGCCGTACTTCTACCTCGCGCCGGCTGGCGTACACCTTTCCATCCCCGTGCAGCTGCGTGCTCGTGTGGCAATCGGTGCAGAGCATCCCCTTCTGGTAGTGCACATCCGGCATCCCACCGTACTCACCGGTAAACTCTGGGTATACTCTACCGCCATGACAGAGGGCACAGGTTTTAGATTCGTCCTTGCGGACGAACTTATGCCCATCTATCAATCCTAAATTGATTCCGCTGACGATGGGGCTTTTTACGTGACAGTCTCCGCAGGAGGCATGGCAGGTGCGACAGGATTGTTCGAACACCTGCGCATCGAAGATCTTCGTTTCTTCTTCTGAGAATCTTCCGCTTACCCCTTTCATTCCGCCAGTGGTGTAATGGAGGGAAAGTTTATAGGTCTTCGAAATATTCTCATGGCAGCTGCTGCAGGTCGCAGGATCATCGGAAGGCCGTTTCACGAGCCCCGCGTGAGCTTCTGCCTTATCCAGGCCCTTCGCGTTCCCACTGTGACATACGACACAACCGTTTTTTAAATGTGGATCGTTATCGAGTAAATCTTTATTGACTACAAAGCCTTTGTACAGTTCATCCGCCCGAACCGGGGGAGGAGTTCCCGCTCACCCTTCCCCCTGTTCCCCACCCGCACTTTGAGCCGGGGGAACAAAGAGGTTCTGCATTTTGCGTTCGCTCGTATGGCATGAGACACAACTGGCATCTACGCCGAAGAGAGAACCGCCCGTAAGGAGAAGGAAGGCGAGTGAACCAACTGCAATTTTGAACATCCGTACCAGCATGCTAAGTTTATTATAGAGCTTTGCCACTTGTTTGTAAAGATTTTTTTCCTTGACACCTGGAATTTATCTCTATAATATCTAACCATTCAATTTTTCAGGAGAACGGGGTGAGTTTATACCAAAAGCTAAAATCCCTGAAGTTGGCTGTCGGTCTACTGGTCTACCTTACTATTACAGGTACCCTTGCCACTCTTATTCCTCAGGGGCTGGATCCAGTCTACTATAATACCAACTACCCAAAGTTCATCGCCACCCTTATTTTAGAAACTTCTTTCCATCGGTTCTTCACTTCCATCCTGTTCCTGGGTCCTTCTATTCTTTTCTTCGTCAATTTAACTGTGTGCACCATCGATCGGTTTCTGAAAGAGTTGAAGAAAAAAAGAGGACCGAAGCGATTCGGCCCCGACATCCTTCATTTCGGTCTGATCCTTCTTACGATCGGTGCCATTGTTTCCTTTTCCGGAAGACAGGAAGGGTACGTGGAGCTTGCCATCGGAGACAAGGTAGAGTTACCCGACGGGAAACTGTTGAAGCTCATGGACTTTCAATACCACGTTTACCCTGATGGGCGGCCGCAGGATTGGATCAGTACCGTGCAGGTGACAGAAGGATCGAAAACGATCATCGAGAAAGCGGACATTCGGGTAAACCACCCCCTCTCGATCGGGAACCTGAAACTCTACCAGGTTTCCCACAAGGTGACCCTCGAGATTCTTCTGGAGGATCCCGCGGGAAAATCGATCCATCTGATGCAGGGGGACCGCATCAACCGGGGGAATACCTCTCTGTTCTTCATGGCAGTGGAGGATAGAGGCACTGCCCCTGCAGAACCGAGGGTAGTACTCCACACGTCTGGCCCTGGAGGAACACGGGTAATTCGTGCCGTCAAATCAGACAAGGTTCTGGATCTTACGGTGAAAGATATCCGGCCGGTGAACATTACAGGCCTGGAAGCAGTTTCGGATCCGGGAACCACCCTCGTGTTTGTAGCGTTCCTGGTAGTGATCGTCGGGCTCACTGTGACCTTTGCCCAACGCTTGAAAACTCTTCCGAAACCGGGTAAATCGGATTCCAGGAAGAGTTAGGAGGGTCCTATGGCTACTGTTGCATTCGCACTTTTGATTCTATCTGCTATTCTTCAGGGGATTTCCCTGTTCGAGAAAAAAGAACCGCCTGCCAAACCGCTTAAGGAAGTTTTACCTCGTAGATCCCGCTCCAAACAAAGGATGGCTCCTTCCCTGCTCCTCCTATTGGCCGGGGTATTGCTCTTTGTTTACCTGGGAGTGCGGAGTTATCAGATCCGATTTGCCGCTCTTACGGGAGTGTTTGAATCCCTCGTGTTCTACAGCGGTTTTCTCTGTCTCCTCTTATTCCTCTATCCCTTCCAGTCACGCGCTCCTTTCCTGCCCCTTATCCAGTTCGGGGGAACGATTGTGGCTGTCGTACTGCTAGCCCTTGCTTCCTCCCCCATCGCTCCGAAGGAAGCCCTTCCCCCCATTCCCGCTCTCCGTTCCTACTGGCTCGTACTCCATGTGGCCTTCAGTTTCATAGGAGAAGCATTTTTCGTTGTTTCCTTCGTTTCAGCCCTCGGCCTTGTTTTGAGCAAAGATCCAGAGCGAAAAGAACTGTTGGATCGGATCACTTATACCGCGATCGCTGTAGGCTACCCCATCTTTACCGCGGGCGCCTTAATTTTTGGCGCGGTATGGGCTGAAAAAGCCTGGGGCCGGTACTGGAACTGGGACCCGAAAGAAACCTGGGCGTTGATCACCTGGCTGGTGTATACGGTGTATCTGCACCTCAGGCTGATCCGCGGGAAAAAGGATCCCGTCACCAATTGGATTGCCATTGTGGGGTTCCTTTGCACTGTGTTCACCTTCTTTGGAGTGAATTACCTCCTGTCCGGTCTCCACAGTTACCGTTAAAGGATGGGAGAACTATTGAAGGTTGATCCATTCCTCAGTACATTCTACCGTATGAAAGAATCGATCGACATAAAATCTCTGTACGCGAAACTGGCAGAAGAAATTTCCTCCCTCCCCGATCACACTTCGAACGAGATCGAATCGGCCGCCCATCATCTGGAGATGCTGCACTACCAAAACCTTCTTGATTCTGTAGATAAAAACTTCCTGCGATACCGGAAGGAAGATGTACTGAAAAAATTGAAAGAAATTGCTATAGCAGATATAGCAAAGCTACAATCAACCCGCACCGTCGTCGAGGAATGGGAGAACCCCGATGTATCGCCCGAAACGAACCGAGCGCGGCGTATGGAACTGATTGTCCGGGAGTACCAGAAACTGTGCCGCCTGCGGAGCAATGAGCCGGAAGCCTGGGATGAGATCAACGAACTGTACTACGACGATTGACCCTGTGCGAGCGATCCACGTAAAAAAGGAAGGATCCCTCCATGATTCAGAAACCTATTGACGAACGACAGTTCGGCGATTCAAAGGCCCTTACCCTGGAAGACAGGCTCTACCCCTTCATTCTCGAGGGAGTCAACCTGCGGGGGGTTCTGCTTTACGCCACCAAGATGGTTCTTTCCATGCGGGCCAACCATGAACTGGGTCCCCTGGAAACCTTGCTTCTGGGGCATGCGTACATGGGAGGGGCTCTCCTTTCGGCAAGTTTAAAGGGGAAAGACCGGATGAGCCTGCTGGTGGAATGCACGGGCCCTGCCCGGGGCGTTTCAGTAGAAACGAATGCACTTGGAGACGTGCGGGGCTACCTTCTCCACAACCCCATCGATCTGGAGGGCACTCCCCTGGACGACTACCATCTGGAAAACTTGTGGGGCGCGGGCACCTTGAGCATTACCCGCTACCCGGAAGGATCGAAAACCGGGTTCTCGGGCAAGGTGGAACTGGAAAAAGGGAGCCTAGCCATGAACCTGGCTCGCTACTTCCTACGGTCGGAACAAACGCCCTCTGCCTTTGTGTTGAGCATCAAGTTCGACCGGTTCGGGAAAGTTCTGGGAGCGGGGGGGCTGTTCCTCCAGACCCTGCCCGGCGCTGATCCCCTCGTTCTGGAAGAGGTAGAGAACAAACTCGTTTCCATGCAATCAATTGGATCCGCCACAGCGGAAGGGAAATCGCCGGAAGCGTTCCTCATGGAAAGTTTCGGCAAGTTCTTTCCCCAGATCCTCGAACCCCGGGAAGTCCGCTTCTACTGCCCCTGCAGCGCGGGCCGATTCGCTGGCTTCATTCAGGCGTTACCTTTGAACGACCTGGAAGACATTGCCGTTAAAGGCCCCTTCCCTGTAAAAACCACCTGCCACAACTGCAACACCACCTACGAGTTCAGCCGGGAAGAGATAGAAAGGCTTCTACGGAACCGGCTCCGCCGGGAAGCGGCCTCCGGCCCTTCTTCTGCTGGGTCTTCCGCTCCTTCCTGAAGCTTTTTTGGCCCCAGTACGTTACTCCCTTCCGGTGTTTTGGAATGGGGAGTACCTTCCTCCTTTTATTCGTATTGGTATCCGCCAACGGCCACGGCGAATCCGCCCGGCATACAGGAAGTTATTCCGGAGAATACAGGATCATTCATATTAACTGCCTACATGCACCAGGAACAAAGAATCTTCATTGCATAGACATTACAGGAACCCCAGGCTGAAGTCTCCCTGAATCTTGAAATGATTCCCGTCCCGGATTACGGTAAGTGCCCGCTCAGGGAAATGCTTGGGGAGCAGTTCCTGTACTTTCTCCACTACAGCCTGGAGAATTTCCTCCCGCACTGCCGGGTCTACCTCTTCGAGGGTAACCATCACCATATCGATCAGGTAACCCCTCCCCTTCTCGGACCCGAATCCGGGGGTGAAGTCAGCCCCCAGGTGGAACAACCCGTCTGTCTGCGGATTGGCTGTCTGGCCTCTAGCAGGCCTGTTGGGATGGAGGGGATACGAACCGCCATACCGTTCTTCGATGTAGCCGTCTACCTCATCGAAAAGGGCTTTGAGCCGTTCTTCCAGCTTTACAAGTTTGGGATGGTACATGCGTCCGCTCCTATCCTCTTGCCTGCGCTCCTATTAGCCTGTCCGCGTAGTCAAGGCAGTTTTGAACCAGCTGAAAAGAGCCTTGATACGGTTATAGAAGGATTCGGTACGGGTCTTTTCCAGGCCGAGAAAGCGGGGGCTTTTTGCAACCATGCACCCGTAGAATGCGATTCCTTCTTCCGCCGGCACCACGAGGAGGTGGATCTGCATGTTGCCCGGGTCGGCCACCGTGAAGAAGGAATACTTCATGGGTGTCAGATTGGTAATCGATATGGAGAGTTCGTCCCCTTTCGACCGGTAGTTCCACCGGCTCAGATTCTTCCCAAATGTAAGGTCCTCCTGAAATACGAATAGCACCTGCTCGGATGGAATGGTATCCACCATGGGATCTGGAACGGGCGCGGGATTTTCGGGACTTCGGATCGCATAGGACTCCGCGAAAAGGGTGCGCATCCTGCCCCGGCTTGCCGAATAGTATTCCAGCCCTTTCATCGAACTCACGGAAAGGAGAAGGTTGTACACCTTTAGGAGGGTGGAGCTATCCCCTATAATGCCTTCGGAAGGGCCCCTATACATACCTGCCTCTTCATAGGAGAGGAGATGGATCGATTCCACTCCGATCACGGTTTCGATTCTTTCTGCATCGCGGCGCAGAATCGCCCCCAGCCCATCTGCGGGCATCCAGCGGGGGGCTATCGGTTCGAAGTAGTACCGGGTTACCTCCCCTTTCGCACGGAGTTCTCTATGCTCTTCCTCCGATAAGACGGGGAATAGAACCGAAACAGGTTTGAAACCCGATTTGGCCTGTGCGGTAAGGGGGAAACTGGCCACGAGCCATACCGATAAAAGGAAATATACAAGAGAATATTTTTTCCGTCTGTGCGTCATCTTTTTATCCTTTAAAAATAATCACCAGGTCTCTTCGATTCCCCGCTGAAACACCACCACATTCATACCCGGAAACTCTTTCCGGAACTCCTCTTCCAGCAAGCGGTGCACGGTTTCCCGCAAACCCGCGGTAATGATACCACACATGGCGCAGGTGAAACGGGGCGGGTTGATATCGGTTTCCACTTCCAGCTTGTTGAAGGTTTCGCTGTACCGGACATGTGTAACCCACCCGAGATCCCTCACAGGCAGTAGGCTTTCCGGATCCCGCACTCGGGAAAGAATCCTGTCGACTCTTTGTTGGAAGGTTTGCATCACTCTTATAATATGTCACGCAGAAAGGGTTTCGTAAACTATACACAGAGGCTACAAAACCAGTTCATGGGCGGGGCGTCCAATACTTATTCGCCAGGTTCTAGTCGAAAAAATGTTGTATAATTAAAGGGAAATCAACCCTGAGAGGAACTCACCTATGAAAATGGTCAAGACCTTCATTTTGCGAATCTGGATTCTCTGTTCTTTTGCCGTCCTTCATGCGATTCCTCAGCCGAGTGTTGAATCGGGACGCCCCCCCTTAAACTCCTCCCCTGCTCCCCACACCCAACCCTCGCCTACTATGGGAGTATTTTCGGAAGATCCCTTTCCCCTGCGGAGGGTGTTCCTCTATACCAACGGAACCGCTTACTTCGAACGGGAGGCGATGGTTTCAGGAACGGGTGTACTTGGTCTATACTTCCGAACCAGCAACATCGACGATCTCCTAAAAAGTTTCGTGATTATAGATCCAGGCAGTGACTCCCATCCAGTTGTATCTTACGGATCCTGGGACCCGATCGACCGGATGCTTAAAAGTTTTTCTATTGATATTTCAGATAACCCGAACATAGCCTCCCTCCTGCTCCAGCCCCGGGGTGAGCCTGTGGAAATCTGGGGGGGCGAGAAGATTATGGGAACCATTTTTGGGGTTGAATCTAGAACCTCGGGTGGCGGAGTCCAATGGGAACTGAAGGGGAACGAGAAAGAACCTCAAACTCGTATCGAAATGTTAGTGAACCTATACACGGAACAGGGGTTAAAGAGCATTCCATACGCCAGAATTTCATGCTTCCGGTTTCTAAATCCTAAGGTAACGGAGGAAATCGAAGAGGCCCTCCAGTATCTGGCGGTAAATCGGAACATTGATCAAAAACGGGTCTTTCTTTCCTATACGGGTTCCACGCCCCGTACCCTTAAGGCTGCCTACATGTTAGAGACTTCGGTCTGGAAAACCACTTTCCGTCTCGTTCTCGGAAAAGGACAGAAGCACTTACTACAGGGATGGGCTATCGTGGAGAACTCCACTGACGAAAATTGGAGTGAGGTACATCTTTCCCTCGTTTCCGGCCGACCCATCAGTTTCTCCATGAACCTGTACGAGCCCCTCTACAACTCCCGTCCAACGGTCCCCTATGCGGTGGGACGACAACTTCCCCCACCCCTGTATTCTGCCGGGGTTGCCCCTGCTCCCGTCCCTTCTGCTTCCTCGGATAGGGTTCCTCCACAGAGCTTCCCACCTCCTGCAACACACGCTTTAAAGCGGTCCCGCGTTGAGCTTTCGTCTGAGACTTTGGCAAACAAATCCATTGCTGCTTCTGCTCAGGAGGAAGGAAAAGCTTCTTCGGGAGAGAAGGAGCCCCTTTTTCCGAAATCCATGGCTCCTGGTTCTATAGCGCAGGCCGAAGCGGCAGCCGTAGGTCAATTCATCCGTTACGACATCCGGGAACCGGTATCGATCTCTCACAGGCAGGCAGCCCTCCTGCAGATCTTGAACGCTTCTGTGGAAGGGGAACGTCTTTCGGTCTACAATGAGTCAGTAAACCGCAAACACCCTCTAAACGGGGTGTGGTTGGAGAACACAACGGACCTTGCTTTGATGGGATGGCCTATTACCGTGTTCAAAGAGGGGCAGTATGCGGGGGACGCCCGGATCGACACGATCAGCGCATGGGATAAGCGGCTCCTCGATTACGCGGTGGATCTGGACACGGAAGTACTTTTCCTGGATAATTCCTTGCCGGAGATGATCACCCGGATAGTTATCCGCCGGGGGACGCTCCATGTTTTAAAGACTTTCCGGAAGGAACGGGTTTACACCGTGGTAAACCGAGGAATCACCCACCGGTTTGTCCTAATCGAGCACCCCCTCTCCCCCTTCCATAAGCTGGTAGAGCCAAAAACCTTTGAAGAACGGACGGAAACCCTGTACCGATTCCGTTTAGAAGTCCCCCCCAAAGAACCTTCGGGAAATGATTTTTGGGTAATGGAAGCACGCCCCCTTGAAAGCACCGTAGCCCTTTCCAATCTCCCCACAGAGACAATTCTGTTCTATGTGAACCAGAGAACCGCAAGTCCAAAAATACAGGAGGCCCTTTCCCAGGTGATTGTTCTGCGGAATAAGCTTTCCGAGGCGATCCGCGCCAGGCAGGAACTCGAAACCTGTATAACCCAGATTACCCGGGAGCAGGAGCGGATCAGGAGCAACATGGCCGTGCTGGATAAGACTTCAAGTCTGTACCAGCGGTACCTGAAAACCTTGGGGGAACAGGAAGACACCCTCGCGGATCTGCAGAAGAAACTTAGCGAAATCCGGAGTCAGGAAAACCTAAAGAGAAAAGGACTGAATAATTACCTTAGCGGCCTGGAAGTGGAATGAGAGATGATAGGGATCGCCACAAGCCTGGCCCTCGCTTCCGGCTTTTTTAGCCTGGGGGCCGTGTACGCTCTGTTCCTAAAATACCGCACTCGGTTCCTGTGGTGGATCTTGCTGTTTCTAGTCAGTCTAATTCTGATTCTGGGGGGTACCCTGATCCACCTCTTGGAAGAACATGTGCTAGGGGGCATCCTATCCCTCGCAGGAGTGGTTCTAAATATTTACACAGTCCCCTATATGGTTTCGGCCCTCATCTCCGTGCCCATTCTGGGTTCCTGGAAAACCTTCCTACGGTTCTGGAACGCGACGATCTGCACGATCGTACTGCTTTACCCCTTCCTACCTGAAGTAGAACTAATGAAAATACTCATCTATCTCCAACTGGTTTTCACTATTATTGGAGCCCTCGTAGTCACCGCCTTTCACCTGAATAAAATCCCCCGGCT
>CALKLC010000053.1 GCA_937991975.1 uncultured Spirochaetales bacterium
GAATCAGGAAGGTTTCTTAGTCCATCCCTGGGGATACGGTATCAGAATATATACTATGGGTCTGTACTGATGTATGGGACATCTGGAAACATCCGGTACGAGCAGGGGTGGAATCTAAGTGAAGATTCGATCTACAACCGAACAGCTCTTTTCCTGCAAACCTACCTTCCCATTTCTCAAAAACACAGGGGGGGACTCAGTCTTGTGGGACAGACCATGCTCGAAGGGCCTCCTGTGTTATACCGAAAGGTATCGGGCCGTTTTTTAAAAACCCTTCCCGAAAACCTGTACTCGGATACCATCATTGCCGCTCAACTATCGATGGAGGGTATTCCGCTTACATTCTCCTGGGGGGCTCCAACAGTGGTTCTCTTTTATGAAGCTGGGGGGTACAGAAGAGAGGAAACCTCCTCGTTTCTCTGGACCCATGGCCCGGGTGCTGGGTTCCGCATCTATTTAGCGAAAGTAGCTGTACCTGCATTCGGGTTTGACGTTACTTACAGTTTCCAAACAGGCCAAATCTATGGATTTGTAAATGTGGGGCTCCAGATGTAAATGCTTGGAACCCCGCATAAAAGAACACAGCAATTAGAATCATCTTAACAGTTTCTGTATCCTTACGCAGCTTCCCGGTAAGCGCGAACCAGGTTTTCCATAGCTTTTCTGGCATCGTCGAATAGCATAAGGGTATTATCGAGGGCAAATAAAGGATTTGGAATGCCCGCAAAGCCTGGGGCCAGGGAACGCTTGATGACCACAACCGTACGGGCTTTGTCTACGTTTAGAATAGGCATCCCCGAAATGGGTGTGCCAGAACTTTGCCTGGCCAATGGATTCACCACGTCATTCGCCCCAATTACGATCACTACATCCGTATTCCCAAAAGTATCATTGATAGAGTCCATCTCTTTTAGCTTGTCGTAAGAAATATTTTCCTCCGCCAATAGTACATTCATATGCCCGGGCATCCTTCCGGCCACAGGATGAATCCCAAATTCTACCTCAATCCCATCTTTTTCCAACTCCTCCGTTAAGATCCTAACTGGAGTTTGAGCCCGTGCAACGGCCATACCGTATCCAGGAACAAATACCACCCTCCGGGCCATTTTCAATAACATAGCGACTTCTTCAGGGCTGGTGGCTTTAACCTTCCCGCCATAAATGTCATCTGCCTTAATAGTCTCTACCACAGCGCCCACCCCCCCAAACAGTACATTCGGCAGCGAGCGGTTCATTGCATCACACATAATTTTGGTAAGAAACACTCCAGAGGCCCCTACCAGAGCTCCGGATATAATAAGCACTGAATTGTTCAGTACGAAACCGGTAGCCGCTGCAGCCATTCCACTGTAAGCATTCAGCAGAGCAATGACGATAGGCATGTCTGCTCCTCCAATGGGAATAGTGAGCAGTATTCCCAAAACAGAACCGACTCCGCCCGCCATCCAGTACCATTGTACATCTCCCTGCCCCTGTGTGGTCCGGTATGCAGCATAGAGAGCACCCAGCAGGAGAAGAACTTTTACCACCTGCTCTCCCTTGTACCTAACAGGGCTTTCAGTAATTATTCCCTGTAGTTTGCCAAAGGCTACAAGACTTCCCCAGAAAGTTACCGCTCCAATAAGTCCGGAAGCGGCAGTAGCAACAAGAAACTGAGTTCCAGGATCACCCCCTTTTATGATCGATTCGGACAAAACAGCTCCCGCCACCAACACAGAGGCTGCACCTCCAAAACCATTGAATAGCGCCACCATCTGAGGCATGGCAGTCATCTTGACCTTCAGTGCGAAAATGGCTCCCGCCGCAGATCCCAGCACGGCTCCTAACAGAATATATTCAAAAGAGATGATATTTTTATCCAGCAATGTAGCAACGATGGCGATAAACATGCCCAGGGCACCCGTAAGGTTTCCCCGTACTGCGGTGCGAGGATGGCTTAATCCCTTAAGCCCCAGAATAAAGAGAACAGAGGCTAGAATATACGCTAGATTGATCCCTATCATACCCTACTCCTTCCGCTTGAACTTACTCAGCATCCGGTGGGTAACAAGAAAGCCTCCCACTACATTTACGGATGCTAATGCAACAGCTATCGTTCCTAAGATCACAGTAAGGTAAGTTGCCTGCATTCCAGCCGAAATGATCGCACCCACCAATGTAATACCTGAAATGGCATTGGAGCCTGACATTAAAGGCGTGTGCAGAATGGGGGGCACCTTTGAGATAACCTCTACACCTACAAAAATAGCCAGGATAAAGATAGTCATAATCTGTAGAAAACTGTCCATCGATACCTCCTATAACACTGTTGTATTGTTCTATTGTTATTGTTTGGGTTTAATTGCCTCCGAGAGGTAGGTACCCTCCCGCATCACAAGTACAGCCTTTATCACCTCGTCTTCTTCTGAAAGCTGTATGGAACCATTTTTTAAGATAGAGAACAAAAAGGTAGTTATATTTTTGGAATACAGCTGGCTAGCATGGTAGGGTACAGTAGAAGCCAGGTTCACGGGGCCTAATAGGGTGACACCCTGGTGTAGAATTCGTTCACCCGGCTTTGTAAGTTCGCAATTACCCCCTCTTTCTGCCGCTATATCCACAATAACAGAACCGGGAAGCATTTTTTCCACCATTTCTTTTGTTATCAATATTGGAGCCTTTTTGCCGGGAATGGCTGCTGTAGTGATCACCACATCCACCCCCGCAATTACTTCGGTAAGCTTTTCTCTCTGTTTTCGGTAGAACTCTTCGTCCATTGCCCGTGCGTATCCTCCCGCTGCTTCCGCTTCCTTACTCTCCAGACCCAACTCCACGAATCGGGCACCGAGACTTTCCACTTGCTCCTTCACCGCAGGACGGACATCGTAGGCGCTCGTGACTGCCCCCAGTCTTCTAGCCGTAGCCAGCGCCTGTAGCCCCGCTACACCCGCGCCGATTACAAATACCTTTGCAGGCACCAGTGTACCCGCGGCAGTCATCAGCATGGGGAACATTTTGGGCAAGACTTCCGCCGCCAGGATAACCGCTTTATACCCTGCCAGGTTTGCCATGGAACTGAGGACATCCATGCTCTGTGCCCGGGTAATACGGGGCAGGAGTTCCAGCGCGCAGGCTGAGGCTTTACGGGCCGCTAAGACCTCGAAGGATGGATCCGGGGTATAGGGATCCAGGTGCCCGACTACCAGGGCCCCTTCCTTTACGAGTCCCGCATCCTCCTTCCCTGTTGTGGGATTCGCCCCGCAGGTACGCACTGTCAGTAGAATGTCAGCGGCTTGCAGGACTTCTTCACGGGAATCCACTACCCGGCATCCCTTCTTTCGGTACTCCTCGTCCGGGTATCCCGCATCTTCTCCCGCTCCTTTCTGAACCCATACCTCCAGGCCCATCTTATGAAGCCCCTCCACGTGCGGGGGTATAAGGGCCACTCTCCGTTCACCTTGAAATCCTTCCTTCATCACTCCTACAATCATGCCCACCTCCCACTATTTTTTTACAAGGAAAGTATACAATTCTTCGATCAAAATGGCTACCTTTGTCTCCACTTCGTATGGTGCCTGGGCCTTTAATCCATCCAGCACCCATGATCTGGAAGGCCCTATACCGCATAGGGGAAACACCTCTTGCAGCCAGAAGGCTTCCGATAAGCCCGAACCTGGATTGTCCCGGGTAACCACCACAGCCCCCCTGAGATGCTGTAGAAGGGGTACTGGGCAGGAATCTTCCTCGAATGCATACCCCACTCCAGGAAGGAGAACCCGATCCACCCACCCTTTAAGGATGGCAGGAGGCAATCCCCACCAGTCTGGGTGAAGTAGGAGTAAGCCTTCGCATGTATGTAGTTTCTCTATGTACCGAAGAACGATGGAATCGAAAGATCCTTTTCGGAGCATTTCCTCCAAAGAGAGGACTGGATCGAACCTCTCCTGATAGAGATCCATCCGGTCAACCTCTACTCCGCCTCCCTGTAACCGATCCGCAAGCCTTCGAGCAAGGGTATGGTTGAAACTTACCGGATTGGGATGGGCGGTAACCATTAATATTCTCATGGAGGCATATCCTACATATACACAACTCCAGTCAGCAATCCATGCAACCTTCGGGAAACACAAAGGAAAAATAAGAATAATCAATACTTGACTATAATAGTAATATTAAATACCTTTTGAAACAAGATCGGGATGATCAAGATCACTATATGAGAAAGGAAAACAGTGTATGGATGCTACCTCACACTTTCCGACAGTTTCCCAGGTCTACGACGTACTAAAACAGGTGGAAGATCCTGAGCTGGGAATCAACATCGTGGATCTTGGGTTGGTCTACCACGTAGCTGTACAGCCGGGCGGAAGGGTGGATGTGGACTTCACGGTGACCTATCCAGGCTGTCCGGCCGCGCAGGACATCTATGATGGAATTATTGAAAAAGTCAAGACCTTAGAAGGAGTTACAGAGGTAAGTCCCCACCTGGTTCTGGATCCGCCGTGGAGGTACAGCTTTATGAGCGAAGCTGCCCGCCTCGAATTGGGATACCCCATATAGGAGGAGAAGATGATGCTTTTACAGATAGAAAATCTACATGCAGAAATCGAAGGGAAGAAGATTCTGAATGGAGTGAACCTGAGTATTGAGTTAGGAGAGACCCATGCTCTTATGGGCCCCAATGGCTCCGGCAAGAGTACACTTGCCAATGTGCTGATGGGCCATCCCTCCTACAGGGTAACCTCTGGAAGAGTCTTCTTTGATGGAAAGGAGATTCTGGAAGCGGATCCAGAAGAACGGGCTTCTTTAGGAATGTTCCTCGCTTTTCAGTATCCTGTGGAGGTCCCAGGGGTTACGGTGGGGAAATTTCTCAAACGTTCAGTAGAAATCCTCCATGGTTCAGAAGGAACTTTCAATGTGAACCGATTTATCGAAGAGCTCCGCTCCACGATGGATACGATGGGGATGGATCGATCCTTCATTAACCGGTACTTAAACGAAGGATTTTCAGGAGGGGAGAAAAAACGGATGGAAATCCTCCAGATGCTTCTATTTCGACCTAAACTTGCGATTCTTGATGAAACAGACTCCGGCCTCGATATAGATGCCCTTCGAATCGTTTCTCAGGGAGTGAACCGTTTGCGGGGAGATGGATTTTCTTCCCTCATCATCACCCACTATCAGCGGATCCTTGATTACATCAAACCGGATAAAGTGCACATCATGATGGATGGAAGGATAGTTCTATCCGGAGGATCCGAACTGGTGGGGGAACTGGAAAGCCGTGGGTATGACTGGATACGGGAAGAGGTGCAGGTATGAGTGAAACTCCTGTCCTGGAAATAGGTGAGTACAAGTACGGGTTTGCCTTCCCGGATCGTTCGGTATTTAAAACCCGAAAAGGGCTGGACGAGGAAATTGTTCGTACGATCAGCCAGATGAAGAACGAACCGGAATGGATGCTTCAGTACCGCTTGCGGGGTCTTCAAGCTTTCAAACGGAAACCAATGCCCCAGTGGGGGGCCGACCTTTCCGAAATCGATTTCGATGCAATCTACTATTACGCAAAACCCACCGAGGATAGGACGGACCGCTGGGAAGAACTACCGCCAGAAATCAAGGCCACCTATGATCGGATAGGGGTTCCCGAGGCGGAACGGAAGTACCTGGCAGGTGTGGGTGCTCAGTACGATTCGGAAATCGTGTACCACAATATCAGGGCTGATTTGGAGCGGAAAGGAGTACTATTCTGCGCTCCGGAGGATGCTGTTCGGGATTACCCCGACCTGGTAAAAAAATATTTTGGGACCGTAGTTCCTTTCAACGATAACAAGTTTGCAGCCCTCAATACGGCGGTCTGGTCCGGGGGGAGCTTCATCTATGTGCCTCCCGGCGTAAGGGTAGAAATCCCTCTGCAGGCCTATTTCAGGATCAACCTGGAAAGTTTTGGACAGTTCGAGCGTACGTTGATTATCGCGGATGAGGGAAGTTTCGTTCACTACATTGAAGGGTGCACGGCTCCCATCTATAGCCGGAACAGCCTGCACAGTGCAGTGGTCGAGATTCTTGCCTTGAAGGGGGCCCGGGTTCGGTACACAACTATTCAGAACTGGTCCAACAATGTATACAACCTCGTCACGAAAAGGGCCGTCGCTCACGAAGAGGCTGTTGTCGAATGGGTTGACGGAAATATAGGAAGTAAACGAACAATGAAGTATCCTGCCGTCTACCTGATGGGGCCCAAAGCGCATGGCGAAGTACTGTCGATTGCTTTTGCAGGCAAGGGGCAGGAGCAGGATACGGGCGGAAAGATCGTTCATGTTGCCTCGGATACCAGTTCCCTCATCACCTCCAAATCCATCAGTAAAGACGGCGGGATCGCCAGCTACCGGGGGTTGATCAAAGTGTATCCCCATTTGACAGGAATCAAATCCCACGTAGTGTGCGATGCTCTTCTCCTGGATCCGCAGTCGAAAACCAATACGTACCCCTACATGGAGATCGAGTCTGAGGATGTATCGATGGAGCACGAGGCCCGGGTTAGCCGCATTAGCGAAGAACAGCTGTTTTACCTTCGAAGCCGGGGTCTTTCCGAAGCGGAAGCATCCCTCATGATCGTGAATGGGTTTCTCGATCCTCTGGTGAAACAGTTGCCCCTCGAGTACGCGGTGGAACTGAATCGATTGATCGAGCTGGAAATGGAAGGCTCTGTAGGGTAAGGAGGAAGGGGATGGATAATGTTCAAGTAGAAGCTCGGAAAGCTTTCGAAAACCTTCCCTGGCCCCACGAATCATGGGAATCCTGGAGAAGAACTCCGATAGATAAGTTTCGACTGAAGGAAAGATTCCAGCAATTTTCCGATCCTTCTGGCAATAAGGAAGGATTGGTTAAGCCCTCTTCAATCGTAGGAGGAGGGGACGCCCGGGAAGGCTGGGCATTGGAGGTCCAACATACTCCCCGTTCGTGGGTGTACTATGGATCGAAGGAAACCCAGCAAATAGAACTGTACGACTGGTATTCGGAGTTCCCTAAAGAGGCTGCCTCTGTTATCCAGAAACGGATCCAGAATCTATCCGACCGCATGCAAGCCTGGAACCTGGCCTATCCTACCGTAGGGTTGATTCTACGAATCCCTCCTCGGGTACGGTTATCCGCCCCCATTCTTATCAGGATGGAAGAGGAAGGGGTCCTCTCTTTGCCCCACCTTCTAGTTCTTCTGGAAAGAGATTCAGAAGCTCAGATCGTAGTGCGGTTCGACGCCAGGAAAACACAAGGGATCTTCTTGAATGGGGGAATCACATATAAGGGGGAAGAGAATGCCCACGGAACCCTGGTAGTGGACCGGGTTCTTCCTCCTTCGGAAGGAAGCTTTTTCCTTTCCTTCGAAGGGTTTCTCCAACGGGATGCGACATTGCATTCTACGGAAGTCCATGTGGGCGGGCCGATATCCAAGTCCACCTGGAAAGTGGAATTGGAGGGAAAAGGGGCAAAGGCAGAATTGAAGGGGGCCTATATGGCCTCTCCAGGCAACCATATCGAAATGGATCTTACCCAGTCGCATCGTTCGGGCAATACGCAGAGCAATTCTCTCTACAAAGGGGTAGTTGCTTCGGGGGGAAAATCGGTGTTTCAGGGTTTGATCGTTGTCAGCGAAGGGGCTTCCCGAACGGATGCTTACCTGGCTAATCGGAACCTGCTCCTTGGTTCCGGAGCCCGAGCCGATTCCATCCCCCGTCTTCATATCGGGAATGATGATGTGCGCTGTACCCATGGATCTACTACAGGAAAGCTGAACGAAACCCAGCTCTTCTACCTCCGCAGCCGAGGAATCCCGGCAAAAGAAGCCCGCCGAATTCTTATCGAAGGATTCTTCGAGGAGGTGATTTCCAGCATACCGTCGATTTATCGTGAAAATGTGCTCAATCATATGGCAGAAACTCTACAATACATGTAAGCAGAGGGGTATGAAAGAGTGGGTGGCTGTTGCACGGACAGAAGAAGTAAAGGATGTTCTACGGGTAGAGTACGGGTCACAGGAGGTTGTTTTGTTCCGGCTGCCGGATGGGATCTATGCTCTACGGGACACCTGCTCCCACGAGTACGCCAGGCTCTCCGAGGGAGAAGTGTGGGATGGAAAAGTGTACTGTCCCAAGCACGGTTCGAGTTTCGATATCCGCACTGGTGCTGTGTCCGGTTTGCCCGCTGTTCTTCCCGTTGAAACAATTCCTGTAAGAATAGAAGGAGACGAGGTGTATGTATACGTTGAAAACTGGTAAGTTTCCCCTCCTGGAGGCAAACCCAAACCTCGTGTACCTGGACAATGCTTCGACTACCCAAAAACCGGATTCTGTGATTCGAGCCATCACCGAGTATTACCAGACTTCTAATGCGAACGTGCACAGGTCTGTGTATCGGTTGGCTGAGGCTTCTACCCGGGCGTTTGAAGACGCCCGCAGCAGGGTCGCTCGATTTATAGGGGCATTTTCATCGAAAGAAATCGTCTTTACCCGAGGCACCACGGAAGCACTGAATCTTATTGCACATTCTATGGTTCGAACTTTCCTTGATCCGGGAGATGTAATCATCGTTACCCAGATGGACCATCATTCAAACATTGTTCCCTTCTGGCTTGCTGCTCAGGAACGGGGATACCATCTTAGGTTCTGGCCTATCAATCCGAATGGAGAGCTCGATCTTGAAGACCTCGAATCCCTCTGGTCCGATCGCGTAAAGATCGTAGCCCTTCCCCACGTATCCAACGTACTCGGTACAGTGAACCCCGTTTCCTCCATTGCATCCTTCGTGCATGACCGGGGAGCCTTTCTCGTACTGGATGCGGCCCAGAGTGCAGGACATGGGCCTTTCGACGTGTCCCAACTGGGGTGTGATGTGGCGGCTTTTTCCGGTCACAAAATGTACGGACCCATGGGGATTGGTGTGCTGTGGGCCAAAGAGGAGATCCTAAGAGCCCTTGTTCCTTTCCAGGGCGGAGGAGAGATGATCGATACGGTCACAGAGACAAGCGTGACTTTTAATGATCCTCCCTACCGTTTCGAAGCAGGAACTCCCAACGTAGAAGGGGCAGTAGGACTGGCTGCCGCTATGGATTTCCTTGATTCTATCGACCGAAAACGGATTTTCGCCGAAGAAGAGGAGCTGGCTAGGTATGGAGTACGGATTCTTTCCTCTATTCCGGATCTAACCCTCTATGGAAAGGCGGCCGAAAGGGCTCCCCTATTTACCTTCAACCTGGAAGGGGTCCATTCCCACGATCTAGCCCAGTTTCTAGATTCCAGGTACATCGCGGTCCGATCGGGACACCATTGCGCTCAACCCTTACTTCGCCGGTTAGGGGCTTCAACCGCGGTGCGGGCAAGCCTGGGGATCTATAACACAAAAAAAGACATAGATCGATTGGCTTTAGCACTGGAAGAAGCAAGAAGGTACTTCCGATGAATGAGCTGGATACCCTCTACCAGGAACTGATATTGGAACACTACAAGCACCCCAGGAACAGGGAACCTCTGGAGGGAGATTTCATTACCCATGAGAATCCTTCCTGTGGAGACAGCCTTCGATTGAAGATTGAATGGGAGGGTTCGGACCGGATCAAGCGGATCGTGTTCGACGGACATGGGTGTGCTATTAGCATTGCCTCTGCCTCTATCATGACCGAACTCCTCTCGGGAGAAACAGTACAGAATGCTGAGCGGATCTGTACGAAGGCCATCGCATTTCTCCGGGGGGAATCGAAGGCCTCTACGGATGCCGGGGATTCTAGTGATTCTAGGCATTCTGGTGATCCTGTAGATCTCGGTGATTTACAGGCACTTGCGGGTGTCCGTTTATTTCCCCTGCGAGTAAAGTGCGCTACCCTCGCCTGGCATGGAATCGAGAAAGAACTGAAGGCTCAGGGGGAAGTAGACCGTCCATAGTGAGCCTCTTCCAAACACAGGTATCGATCAAGAGCCAACTGTCCATACGCTGACGACCTTTGTAAAACTTTTCCTTGTACTTCATTCGTACATAGAAAAAACCCTGCAACTTCTTTACCCCCCGTAGCGTCTAAGGTCGTAAAGGAGCAATAGCAATGCCTAATAATCATTTCCTACTGGTGTACCCTGAGTTTCCCGAGACCTTCTGGAGCTTCAAGCATACTTTACAATTCATAGGGAAAAAGGCCCTCATGCCTCCCCTCGGTCTCGCTACCATAGCGGGGATGGTGGGAAAAGGATACTCCCTTTCCGCAGTGGATTTGAATGTATCGGCCCTTTCGGATGCCCAGATCCTGGAAGCGGATCTTGTACTCGTCTCTTCCATGCTTATTCAGAAAGAATCATTTTTGCAAGTGATCCAGCGGTGTAAAGAATTAGGTAAACCGGTGGCAGTGGGAGGTCCCTACCCCACCGAGTGTGTGGAAGAACTCGCCGGTTTGCCTTCTCATCAAAGACCGGACTATTTCATCCTCGATGAAGGGGAAGTCACCTTTCCCCCCTTCTTACGGGACTGGGAAGCGGGGCACCCTAAACCCCTGTACCGGAGCAAGGAAAAACCATCCCTCGAAAGAGCCCCCATTCCCCGCTTCGACCTTTTCGACCTGCAGGCGTACAACGTGTTGCCCTTACAGTTTTCCCGTGGCTGCCCCTTCGACTGTGAGTTCTGCGATATCGTACACCTCTTCGGCCGAGTTCCCCGCACCAAGAGCCCTACACAGTTCCTGACCGAACTGGATACTGCCCTTCAGGTAGGGTTCAAAGGAAACGTCTTCATTGTGGATGACAACTTTATCGGAAACCGTAAGAAGGTAAAAGAACTTCTCCGTGCCCTCGTTTCCTGGCAGGAAGCCCACCAATACCCAGTGCAATTCTGCACGGAAGCCTCCATCGATCTCGCCAAAGATGAAGAACTATTGGATCTGATGGTGCAGGCAGGGTTTTACATGGTATTCCTCGGGCTGGAAACACCTATGGAACACTCTCTGGAGGAAGCAGGGAAGGTCCAAAACCTTAAGACCAACATCGTAGAGAGTGTAAAGAAGATACAATCCCGCGGAATCGAAGTAACGGGCGGATTCATCATCGGCTTTGATTCCGATCCTCCCGATATCGCCGAACACCAGATCAAATTCATCGATGAACTAGCGGTACCAACTGCCATGGTGGGACTGTTGACCGCCCTCCCCGGTACCCGCCTATACGACCGCCTTGTACAGGAAAGACGCCTCCTGAATACGGCTACGGGGAACAACACTCATCAACTGGAAATGAACTTCATACCCCGTCTACCTATGCAAAGGCTTATCCAGAGCTATCGGAAACTCCTTCGGGAAATCTACAAACCCAAAGCCTACTTCAAACGCTGTCTGGAGTTTTTGAATCGGTTGCCTAAAAAGGTAATGTTTTCAACTACCTATCATCGATCAGGCACCTTTTCCTTTCAGAATATGGCTATTCTTATCCGCTCTTTCTTTAAACAGACATTCTCCTGGTATGGAGTTAGCTATCTCTTCTACATCCTTCGAGCCCTCAAACAGCACCCGAATAAAATCGTGCAGATTGTTTCCTTCGCTGTTCAGGGGCATCATTTGTTGACTCTCACCCGACGAATCTTACAAACGAAAGCCAACCGTACACCATATACAGTTCCGCATGTACAGAAGAGGATAAAGTATGATACAGTACACTCATGAATACTGCATCCCCCACTGCTCAAGTCCTCATCGCACTGATCCCTATCGTAGGGATTGTAGCGGGAGGAGTGGTCGTTTTCTTCTACCTATACTGGAATCACAAGAAATCGGAACTTTTGATTCGCCAGGGATACGTTCCTCAACGGCT
The DNA here is from genome assembly GCA_937991975.1 of uncultured Spirochaetales bacterium. Classification (GTDB taxonomy): domain Bacteria; phylum Spirochaetota; class Spirochaetia; order DTKZ01; family DTKZ01; genus DTKZ01. The sequence goes on from CALKLC010000053.1 coordinate 11,817, forward strand.
TTTCGATCTGGACACCTTCAGCCTTCTAGCTGGACTGTTGAACTTGAGTGTTGGCCTTGTGCTCAGTATCTATTTCTTCCTCAGGGGAGGATTGAGCCCCAGCGTGTTAGGGGGATTGATTCCTTTCGCCATTGGGTTAAGCCTCATGGTTTTCTATTTTATTCGTACCCATACTGCAAACCGGCAATGAAACATGGGATCGGACTTCGAGATCATTCAAGAGGTCCTTCAGGGAAGGCGATGTCTTTACGGGGAACTGGTAAAGAAATACCAGCATCAGATCTACGCCCTCGGGATCAAGTTTTTCCACAACCAGGAAGACGCGGAAGATTTTACCCAGGAAGTCTTCTTAAAAGCTTTTCAACAGCTCCATACCTTCCGGGGAGAATCAGGTTTCTACACATGGCTGTTTCGAATCGGCTACTTTTTGGGCATAAGCTGGTGCCGCAGGAAACGGCCCACAGAATCCATTCCAGAAGATTTCGACATTCCCCAGGAATCCAAAGGACCCGAATCCCTCCATCTCCGGCAAGATGCCCTGAAAGTCCTGCGGCAAGCCCTGGAAGAACTTCCGGAACGGTATCGAATCTGTCTGGAATTGTACTTCACTTTTGGCATGACCTATCAGGATATTTCCAACATTACCGACATTCCTATCGGTACAGTAAAGTCCCACGTGTTTCGGGCAAAGAGCCGGTTGAAAGATCTCCTGGCCGGTACAGTAGCGGAGGAACCCCATGACCTGTGAAGAAGCGATGGATCTATACTGTTCCTTGGATCAAGGAGAGCCCTTACCCGCGGAGCTGGAAGACCATATCTCTGCGTGCTCTACCTGTAAACAACAGGTAGAGCAGATGGAATGGGTATTCCAGGCGTACCGAAGAGAAGGCCTTTATCCGATTCCCTCTCCGATGGAAGACCGGGTACTGTCTGCCATCGAAGCTATGGAAGCCACCCCTAATGCCCAACCGCAGGTTACCCTCTCTCCAGGGAAATGGATGCTTCCTGGTATTTTCATCCTTCTGGGAATCATGGGAGTACCATTCAGTACCGTATTTCCCGTGTTTTCCTCCTTCCCTGCAGGGAACATAGAATTGATCGTTCCCTTTGTATTGGGGGCTGCTTTCACAGTTTACGCTGCGTTCTTCACGGGGTACAATCTTGAATGGCTAAAAAAGAAGTTCTTTGCCTGAAAGGCTTTCGAGCACCCTCTCGGGTTTCTATCCCTGTGGCCTTTCTTTCAGTGCTCCCTTTTTTGTGTTTTCTGAGCCTGCCTCTGATTCCCTCCAATCTATGGGCACGGGATTTTCCCGAACCCTTACCGGCTTTCGATGCCCTCGCAGGCATAGATACCGATTCCCCGACCCTTCTTCCTTCCTCATACCTGCAACTTCGATATGACAACTTTACCTTTCGTTCCAGCGTAACGGATGATTTCCAGATCCAGGCCCTCGGATCCTTTACCCTCTTCCAGTACGGGGGGGTGGTAGCATTGAAGCTTTCCTATGGAACATTCCTTCTGGTGGGTCCCCTGGCTCCAGGGGATGTGGCCGCTTCAGCCGCAGAGTGGTGGATGAATAGCGTGCAATTCCAGTATGGGGTCTATGGGGCCTTTAACATCGGAGGAGCGCACCTCCTACTGGAGTATTCCCGTCTCAGTAATCATCCCTTACGATCCCAGCGAACAGCAACCGAATCCTTCGAAAATCCTGCCTCAGAGCGGATCGCCACGGGGATCGTACTTCCTGAAATTAAAATAGGTAGTTCAAGCAGCAGTCTTTACTACCGCACAGGCTTCGTGGACCTCTTCGATTACTGGAAGGCAAAAAATATCCCCAAACCCAGGAACTTCTGGCTCCATCGGTTCGGGTTGGATACCTACTACCCCGTTCACCCCTCTGTAGGTGGGTTTGTTGAGGCAACGGTGGATCTTCTATCCCTCAGGGAGGGAGGATGGGATGTGGCGTGGACAGGAACTATCGGTTTTGAGTTACCATCCAGAGGCGGACGGGTACGATTATTCCTTACTTCAGTGTGGAATAACGATACGGAGGAGATCGTGGAGAAACCTAACCCTATTCGCCTCCTGGGACTGGGATTCAGCCTGTCCACTGTCCCGTAAAACGGTTGCAAATCCGACTAACCGATGCTACCCTTCTTCCATGGATAAGCTTTCAGGAAAACACGCGGTAGTTACCGGTGGAGCCAGGGGGATCGGCTTTGCCATCGCCTCCCGCCTTTTAAAAAAAGGTTGTTCCGTCTCTCTCTGGGACGTGGACCTTAAGCGTCTGGAGGAGGCAAGGGAAAAGCTGACCCCCCTCACTGCCCGGCCATCCTTCTCAGGCTCCTCCATCCGGATCCTTACCCGGCTGTGTGATGTAACTTCCCCTGTGCAGGTCCAGGAAGCGGCACAGAAGGATCGGGCCGATTTCGGGGAGGTAGAGATCCTGATCAACAATGCGGGGTACCTGGCACCGGGGAATTTTCTGGACCAGCCGAAAGAACAATGGATCAAAACCCTCGAGGTGAACATCCATGGGTTGATCTATACGACCTACGAATTCCTGCCCCGGATGTACCAACGGAACGAAGGGCATATCGTAAACATCAGTTCTGCCGCAGGTCTAGTGGGTGTACCCGGGCTCGCTGTGTATTCGGCATCCAAATGGGCTGTCTGGGGGTTAACCGAGGCGCTACGTCAGGAAGCATGGAACCTGGGAAAGCGGGGGGTGCGATTCTCCAGTATCCATCCCAGTTATATCGCCACAGGGCTTTTCGCAGGAGCAAAGCTGAAAGGGCTGGGGGCTCTGATCGTTCCCCGGATCTCCTCCCACGATGTGGTTGCCAGAGCCGTGGTAGAAGACGCCCTGGAAAAAGGCAGGCACTGTCCCAAACGGCCCAGATCGGTTCGCAGTGCCCTCGTGTTTCGGAGCCTCCTGCCCGATTTCCTGTTTCAGCATCTCATGCGGCTTCTCGGAGTGCATGCCAGCATGTCCACATGGAAGGGGTATTCCTATGATTCCTCTGAACGATAGGTTCGAACCACGGAGCACAGGTGCCTGGATTTACAACCCTGCTACAGGAGAGCGGATCGCGGAGATCCTTGAACACGATCCCCGTACGGTTCCTCTCATGGTACAGGAAGCCAGGAAGGCACAGGCAGAATGGGAAAAGATCCCTTACAAGGATAAAAAACGGTTAGCCTATGAGGCTTCCCGCTGGATCGCTACCCATGCGGACATCCTGGCAGGATCGATCGCCCGTTGTACGGGGAAAACTCGCACTGAAGCACTAGCCACAGAGGTCCTGCCCGCAGGCATCGCATTTCGATACTATAGCGAACGAATACCCCATGTGGTACGTCCGAAACATCTTAAGTCAAGTTCCTTCCTCTTCTACAATAAAAAATCCATCCAATACCGGGTTCCCTGCGGAGTCGTAGGGATCATCAGTCCCTGGAACTATCCCTTCGGGATTCCGGTGCATGAGGTGGCAGCTTCTCTCCTTGCGGGAAATGGAGTGGTCCTTAAAGTTGCTACCCAGTGTCAACCCGTAGGTGAGCTGATTCAGCAACTGATTCGGGAAGCAGGCTTTCCCAAAGATCTATTCCATCTGGTGCATCTAAAAGGGACAGAAGTCGGACATGCCTTCCTCGATGGGGGAATAGACAAACTGTTCTTCACAGGATCTACCGAAACAGGCCGAGTCCTTATGCAGGAGGCAGGGAAAAGGTTGATTCCTGTTTCTCTAGAACTGGGAGGAAACGATGCGATGATCGTTCTCTCCGATGCACCCCTCGAACGGGCTGCGGCAGGTGCTGTGTGGGCAGGGGTATCCAACTGCGGGCAATCCTGCGGGGGAGTAGAACGAATCTATGTGGAGCGACCTGTATACGACACCTTCCTCTCCCTCCTACGGCAGGAAGTTCGCCAGATTCGTCAGGGGCCTGACAGTTTCGATGTGGACATCGGTTCACTCACTACCGAAGAACAGAGAAGGAAAGTTATGTCCCAGGTGGAGGAGGCTCTATCCCACGGAGCCCGACTGTTAGAGACCTCTCCCTCCCCTCTTACACCCCCGCTGGCTCCTACGGTGAATCAGACACCCCTCTTCTACCCTGTCCAGGTCATAGAGATAGACGACGATACAGGGTCTCTCATGCAGGAGGAAACCTTTGGCCCTGTCCTCGCAGTCTCTGTGGTGGATACGGAAGAAGAGGCTATACAACGTGCCAATAACACCTCCTATGGTCTCACCGCCTCTGTGTGGAGTCTCTCGAAGGATCGAGCAGCGCAGGTAGCCTCCCGGCTCCAGGCAGGGGTGATAACCATCAACGATCATCTGATGAGCCATGGGATGCCCGAAACCCCCTGGGGTGGATTCAAGCAATCGGGTATAGGCAGAACCCATGGGGATCCGTTGATCGAAGAGGTCACCCAGGTGAAGGTGGTAGTATGGGAAAAACTTCCGAGGATGAAAAGGAATATCTATTGGCCACCGATAGATTCCACTGTGTACGAAGGGTTGATGGGAGCCCTTGTGCTGGCAGCCGGAAAAGGAATACGCCGTCGCCTGGAAGGAGTTCGAAAGTTGCTTCGCCTCCTCATAAAGCGGGTTCGTTACTTTTAGCGGAATCTGTCTAGGAAGAGCGCTTCTCATCCCAATAGTATTTCTGGTATAGTTTCTCCTCGTTATGGAAGAGGCGAATCGCACTACGGGAAAAGACTTTATCCGGGAGATCATCGACCAGGATTTGAAAGAGGGAAGGTACAGAGAAGTAAAGACACGCTTCCCGCCGGAACCCAACGGCTACCTCCACATCGGACATGCAAAATCCATCTGTTTGAACTTCGGAATCGCAAGGGATTACCAAGGAACCTGTAACCTGCGCTTCGACGATACGAACCCTACGAAGGAAGAGGTGGAGTATGTGGAATCTATCATGGAAGACGTCCGCTGGCTCGGTTTCCAGTGGGACGGTCTGTACTATGCCTCCGACTACTTTGAGCAACTCTACCAATGGGCAGAGTTCCTCATACAAAAAGGGTTGGCCTACGTAGATGACTGTTCTGCCGAAGAAATCAGTACGATGCGAGGGGCCCCGACTGAGCCAGGGAAACCCAGCCCCTATCGGAACCGCAGTGTGGAGGAAAACCTCGACCTGTTCCGAAGGATGCGAAGGGGTGAGTTCCCCGATGGAAGCCGGGTTCTTCGGGCCAAAATCGATATGAACTCTCCCAACCTCAATATGCGGGATCCCGTGTTGTACCGGATCCGCCGGGCCACCCATCATCGCACAGGGGACACCTGGTGTATCTATCCCCTGTACGACTTCGCACATGGACAGAGCGACGCCATCGAAGGGATTACCCATTCCATCTGTACCCTGGAGTTCGAGAACCACCGTCCCTTGTACGACTGGTTTCTGGAGGCCCTGGAACTGCCCCACAAACCCCGGCAGATCGAGTTTGCCCGGCTAAACCTATCCTACACAGTGATGTCCAAGCGGAAATTGCTGGAACTGGTACAGGAAAAAATCGTAACCGGGTGGGACGATCCCCGTATGCCCACCATCTCCGGCCTCCGTCGCAGGGGATACACTCCAGAAGCGATCCGCACTTTTGCCGAACGGATCGGTGTTTCCAAGGTCAACAGCCTGGTAGACATCAACTTCCTTGAACATTGCCTTCGAGAGGATTTGAACAAACGAGCCCAACGGGTAATGGCTGTTCTATATCCCCTGAAAGTAGTCATTACCAACTATCCGGAAGATCAGGTCGAGTGGTTCGATGCAGAGAACAATCCCGAAGACCCTTCTGCAGGAACTCGCAAAATCCCATTCTGCCGGGAACTCTACATCGAACAGGATGATTTCATGGAGCTTCCCCCTAAAGGGTACTTTCGTCTATCTCCTGGTGCCGAGGTGCGGCTGAAACATGCGTACTATATCACCTGCAACGAGGTGATCAAGGATCCTTCCACGGGGGTTCCCATTGAACTACGGTGCACCTACGACCCGGAGTCCAGGGGGGGGAGTACCCCCGACAATCGGAAAGTGAAGGGGACCCTCCATTGGGTTTCTGCCCGACATGCTGTGCATGCGGAAGTCCGCCTCTACGACCATCTGTTCACCATTGAAGATCCTTCCGATATCCCCGAAGGAAAGGACTGGAAAGAGTTTATCAATCGGGACTCTCTAAAAATCCTTACTCACTGCAAAGTGGAACCAGGTTTGAGGGATGCCCGACCGGGTGATACGTTTCAGTTCCTCAGACAGGGATACTTCTGTGCGGATTTGAAAGACCATTCTTCCGATCATCCTGTGTTCAACCGAACCGTGACCTTGAAGGACACCTGGTCCAAAATCTTAAAGAAAGGGAATGGATGAAATAGGAGAAACAACCGATAATAACATTAATTAACCATGAAAAAGATGCCTGTTATCAGTACAGACCTGGAGTTAAACGGTGTTATTAAGCGGATTACCGAAAAGTTCCACGATGTATTCGTCCCTGAGTTTCTCGAAAGCGTAGAGGCTGGATTAGAGTACCTAAAGTACGAACTTCCCGAAATGAGTCTTATCAACCTATCCGATTTCAAGATCGACGCTAAAAAGATTCTGGACGACATCAAGGCAGATCCCTGGCTTCATTACGGAGGAATCATCGGAGTATACATCCGTAAAGATGCCCAAAAAGCGGAGGAAATGGTAAAGAATTCCAACATCATCAGTCTTATCCCCCGATCCGAGATGGTTTGGGGGTTCTACCGGGTTCTCAAGATCATCTATCAGAATCGACATTTTCTCTTCCATCGGGATTTACAACGGGATCTTCTGAAAACGATATCAGGAACCTTCACGATGGAGAACGACCCCTTTCAGATCAGGACCTACATCAACCTAATCACCAACTACCTGTTCAATATTGGATATGTAAATCAGGAACAGAGGGATCGTCTCCACGTAGCGCTTTTCGAACTCCTCATGAATGCTGTCGAGCATGGAAACTGCGAAATCACCTACGAGGAAAAGACAAGGTGGCTGAATGAAGGGAAGGATAGCCTCGATTTGATCCGGGAGAAATTGAAGGATCCCCGAATTCGGGACAGGAAAGTCTACTTCTCCTATCGGATCGGGACCGATGCATCGACATTCACCATCCAGGATGAAGGGAACGGATTCGATTGGAGGAAGCATCTCACAGATACAAAGTCCAGGTTAGAACTCCATGGCCACGGGATCAAAATGACCCGTCTCTATGTGGAAAATCTTCGATACAACGACAAGGGAAACGCGGTCTCCTTCGATATCAGGCATCAAACAGGAAAGGGGGAAGTCGTTCCTGGATTATTTTCAAACCGCCAGGAAGCGGTGTTCGAAGACGGCGAAACAGTATTTACCGAGGGAGAAGAGAGCAATTATCTCTACTATATCGCCGAAGGAACGTTAAAAATTTATTCCAACGGGAAGCATATCTCTACTCTTACACCAGAGGACATCCTCCTGGGGGAAATGTCCTTCCTCCTGAACAATCGCCGTTCTGCTACAGTTATTTCCGAAGGCCGCTCAGTGCTATACAAGATATCGAAGAATGAGTTCATGAACATTGTGAAAGAAAAACCTCACTACGGGATCCTTCTGGCCCGTCTCATTGCCCAACGGTTGTCAAAGCTTAACACTCATGTGGCAAATCTGAAAGGAAAGGCCATGTGAAGAGTCCGAAGAATCCAGCCATCCATGTTCCGATTCTTTTGATCGATGATGATGAACTGTTCGTCGAATATTTGAAAACCCTTCTGGAAGGATTCGGGTATACCACCACCGACACCGCTTTTACAGGCCAGGAAGGCCTCATAAAGGCAGAGATGAGGGAGTATGCCCTTGTACTCCTTGACCTCATGCTCCCCGATATTCCGGGATTGAAGATCCTGGAAACCTTCCATAAGAAATATCCGGATCTGCCTGTGGTGGTAATAACCGCAAAAGACAGGGTAGAAACCGCTGTGGAATGCATGAAACAGGGTGCCTTCGATTTCCTTACCAAGCCTCTCCAGGAAGCCCGCCTTTTACCTATCCTTCAACATGCCTTGACGATTCGTACCCTACGGGATACGGTCACCCACCTCCAATCAGGGGTAATGATCTGGCAACTGCGAAATCCCGAAGCGTTTCAAGAAATCATCACGCAAAGTGAGTTGATGAGGGAAGTCTTTTCCTACGTGGAAGCCATAGCCCCCTCTTCCAAGGCTGTCCTCATTACGGGTGAAAGTGGAACGGGCAAAGAACTCATCGCTCGCACCCTTCACAGACTCAGCGGACGGAAAGGAAAGTTCATTTCGGTGAACATCGCCGGCCTGGACGATACCCTGTTTTCCGATACCCTCTTTGGTCATGTGAAAGGAGCGTACACAGGAGCGAATACGGATAGGAACGGACTGGTACAGGAAGCGGCCGATGGCACCTTGTTCCTGGACGAAATTGGCGATATGGAGCCTTTCTCGCAGGTAAAACTCCTTCGACTCCTTCAGGAAGGAGAATACTACCGGCTCGGCTCAGATATCCCTCAAAAGTCTACCGCCAGAATCCTGGCAGCTACGAATACCGATCTGTATGGAAAAGTCCGGGACGGAAAGTTCCGTGCGGATCTCTATTATCGGTTAGTGGCCCATCGGATCGAACTTCCTCCTCTACGAGACAGGAAGGAGGATATACCCCTTCTGGTGGATACAATTGTAAAACGATCAGCAATGGAACTCCAGAAACCGACACCCAGCATCCCGAAAGAGGTATATACTCTTCTTGCGGGGTACTCTTTCCCCGGGAACATCCGGGAATTGCAATCCCTCCTCTATGACGCTGTAAGTTGTACCGAAGAGGCAGCGTTGAACATAAAACCCATCCTTTCCTACCTACAGAATCAACCCCTGTCAGTGGATGGTGCCCAAGAACAGAATGCAAAAGTCCAGAAAAGAGAACAGCAGAAGAAAGAGAATTTTCTGGAAAAACTACTATTTCTTCTTTCGAAAGAAGAAGGCAAATTTCCTACTTTAAACGAGGTAGAAGAGACTCTGGTAAAACATGCCCTAACCCTCACTCATGGAAACCAGAGTGCCGCAGCTAAACTGCTGGGAGTCTCTCAATCCACTCTAAGTCGATGGACAAAACGGCTTGCAAAATGAATAAACGATCCAGAATGCATAGAATTACTATGCAATTTGCATAGATACCGATACATCTCCTATATCACCTGAAAGGAAAAGAACTTTCTCGAAACGGCCAAATTCAATTATCTTATTTCATTATAGCAAGTTATCATCTAAGCAGCTCTGTAATACGAATAGAAGCAAGCCTGGCACAAATATTGCCTAATTTAATCATAAAGTAATTAATCAAAAGTAATTAAAAAACGTAGAACATTTAAAAAAGTTTTTCCTGCCGCTCGGCATTAGCTGAGCGGCTTGGTTTTTATAACTCCCCCCTATCTATTGTCAGATCCGCTTGAAATAGGTATAGTTAAGTGTAAGGAAGCAAATTTCAGGAGTATCGATAGATGAAGGCGAAAACTGATTTTCCCAGCATCAATGAAACCCCTCCAGAAGGAATTAAACCGGATGGGAAACCATACCGTGTACTCATTGTAGACGACTCCCTCTTTGTTGCCAAACAACTCAGTCAGATTCTATCTTCTGCGGGTTTCGAAATTGCCGCTACCGCTTCCAATGGAGAAGAAGCGATAGAAAAATACAAGGAACTCCATGGATCGATAGATCTCGTAACGATGGACATCACCATGCCCAAAATGGATGGTATAACTGCGTTGGAAAAGATTATGGAGTTCGATAAGCAGGCAGTTGTCGTGATGATCAGCGCCCTGGGAAAGAACGATCTGGTAAAAAAGTCCCTTCTCCTGGGAGCAAAAAACTATATCGTTAAGCCCCTAGACCGGAAAAAAGTTTTAGAACGTGTAGTAATGGCTCTGAAAAAATAACTGATTGGGAGGTGCGGTATGGCAAAGAAAGGCAATGGAAGTACTAAAAAGGCGGGCAAGGCATCTTCAAACCCTACTCGTCCTTCCCTTGAACAGCTACAGGAAGAAATTCGTGCCAAGGCACATGAGATTTTTCAGCGAAGAATTTCTTCAGGTGAACCCGGGGATGATCTTTCCGACTGGTTAAGAGCCGAAGCTGAAATCAAACAAAAATACAATCTCTAGCAGTACCTTGGCATCTGTTCCCTCTCCCCTGGAACCCGGACCAAATACCATATCCGGGCAGAAAGGATTGCGGATTCCCTTCTTCATTCTCTTAGTACGGAAATCTGTCCGTCTGCTTCTCACAATGCTTCTCATCCCCACCGTTGTGTTTTTCGTGTTGCGGGTGATTCCGGGCGATCCAGCTCTGGTAGTAGCGGGATTCGATGCTCCGCCAGAAGTGGTGGAAGATCTTAAAGTGAAATTGGGCACCAATCATCCCCCCCTCATTCAGTATGAGGAATGGATCCTCTCTCTAGCCCAGCTAGATTTTGGCACCAGCCTCATATCTAACGAACCTGTATTGAAACTGATCCTGGAAAGATTCCCCCTCACCCTCAGTCTCGCTGTGGCAGGGATGCTATGCGCTCTCCTCATTGCTATTCCCTTGGGGGTAATGTCTGCTGTTCGGAGGTGGACTCTCTGGGATTATGGGGGAATGGTCTTCTCTCAAATTGGGATCTCTCTACCGAGTTTCTGGTTAGGGATCATTCTCCTATTGATCTTTGCCGTTAAGTATCCCATCTTCCCCTTGTTCGGAGGTGATTCTCCCTGGCACCTTGTGCTTCCTTCTATCGCTCTTGGCATCAACCGTGGGGCTGTGCTATTACGTCTGGTACGAACAGCCATGATCGAAGAGCTGGGCAAAGAGTACATCATTACGGCTCGTTCAAAAGGTCTTCCGGAACTTGCGGTTCGGTACCGACATGCCTTGCGGAATGCCCTTCTACCGGTGCTTACTATTGCGGGGATCCAATTCGGATACATGCTGGGAGGAGCCATCGTCCTCGAACAGATATTTTCTTTGCCTGGATTGGGCAGGCTGATTCTGTCGGCAGTGTTCCAGAGGGACTTTCCCGTGATTCAAGGAGGCACACTATTCATTGCGGCGGTATTTTCATTGGTCAACTTTCTTGTAGATCTTCTGTACTCTCTGGTGAATCCCAGGATACGGGTAGGTTGATGGGATCAGAAGTTCTTCTGGAAATCAAAGATCTGGCCGTGGAATTTACAGCCCACCAAAGAAAGATCCCTGCTGTTCGGGGTATCGATCTGACCATCCTGCCCGGCCAATTCCATGCGTTGGTGGGGGAATCTGGAGCAGGAAAAACGGTTACATCCCTCTCCATACTCCGTCTTCTTCCACCCAACGTGTCAAACCTTCGAGGATCCATCAAGTTCAACGACCACGACCTCCTGCAATTGTCGGAGGAAGTAATGCGAAACCTTCGGGGGAGAGAGATCAGTATGATCTTTCAGGAACCTGCGAAATATCTGAATCCATCCTTGAAGGCAGGTGTTCAGGTAATGGAGGCGATCCGGTATCACATGGGGTATTCGGAGAAGGCAGCGCGGGAACGGGTCTGTGAACTCTTCGAGAAGGTGGGGCTTTCGGACCCCGAATTGGCCATGGACCGATATCCTCATGAGTTCTCGGGCGGAATGAAACAGCGGGTGATGATCGCCATGGCGATTTCCTGCAATCCTTCCCTCCTTATTGCCGACGAGCCTACTACCTCCCTCGATGTGGGAGTACAGAGACAGATCATTCATCTCTTACTCGATTTGCAACGATCTTCCAACATGGCCATCCTCTACATTACCCACGACCTGGGAATCGTCCGGTACGCGGCGGATGTGATCTCCATCATGTACGCAGGCAAGATCATCGAATCCGCTCCAAAGGATGTATTGTTCTCCAGCCCCTTACATCCCTACACCCGTCTTCTCCTAGCCTCGATTCCATCGCGGGAAAAACGAGGGACCCGCTTGCAGGGGATCCCTGGCACGGTCCCTAACCCAGAAGACCTTCCTCCGGGTTGCGCTTTTCATCCTAGATGTCCTCTTGCCCAACAGAAGTGCAAAGAGAACGTTCCTCCATTAGTTCGGATAGAAGCAGGGCATCGGTGCGCCTGTTTCTTCCCTGGCAAAGAGTTCGGGAGCCTCCTATGAAGTCCATCCTTCGTGTGGAAAATCTCACAAAGATCTTTCCAGGTTCCGGAATCATCAAGAGGTATCCTGTGAAGGCTCTGGACAATATAAGTTTCTCCGTGGAAGAGGGGGAAATCTTCGGACTTGTGGGAGAATCGGGATCGGGAAAGACCACCCTCGCTCGTTGCATTCTGTTCCTGGATCCGCCTACAGCCGGAAAGGTGTACTATGGGAATCTCTGCCTCAATACAGTCCCCTGGTACCAGTGGAAGAAACTTAGAAGCCGAATGCAAATCATCTTTCAGGACCCTAACAGCGCTTTGAATCCTCGACTCTCTGTCCGGAGAAGCCTCGAAGAAGGGCTGATCAATCTAGGGTACAGTAAGAAACAGCGAAACGATACGATCCGTAAGCTTCTGGACCAGGTGGGGATCCCCTATAATCAGGTGGACAGGTACCCGCACGAGTTCTCTGGCGGTCAAAAACAGCGAATCATCATTGCTCGGGCTCTTTCGATGAATCCAAAGTTCATTGTCCTGGATGAACCGGTTTCGAATCTGGATGTATCCATTCAAGCAGGCATCATCAACCTCCTGATGGATTTAAAAAAAGAGTTCAACCTCACCTACATCTTTATCTCTCATGACCTTGATTTGATCGCTTACTTGAGTACCAAAATCGGAGTACTAAAGGGAGGACAGCTTGTAGAGGTAGGGAAGGCAGAGGAAGTTCTCTCCCACCCCCTTCACCCCTACACTCGATTCCTTTTAGAAAACCCGTTGAGCTTCCATTCCAAAATCCAACCATTGAAAACTTATACAAAGGAGACGGTATGAAACATATGATGAAACCTATTAAGCTCATCACAACCCTTGGCCTCCTCCTCGTTCTTATCCCATCCCTAAGCTTTTCCCGAGGAGCCAGGGAAGAAAAACCCGTTCGGATGGCCCTTTCCGGGAATCCAGACACTTTGGATCCCCAGAAAACCGCCGGAACCCTGACGTTTCAGGTTACCAAGAGCATCTACGATACGTTGATAGAACCAGATCCGAAAGGAAATCTTGTTCCTGCACTGGCAGAAGGGTGGGACTTCCAGGAAGGAGGGAAAAGGATCCTGTTTCGTCTTCGAAGGGGTGTAACTTTTCATGACGGCACTGCCTTCACTTCGAAGGATGTCGCCGCTACCCTGAAGCGTATGCAGGACAAAAATACAGGTTCTCCTCACGGGGCAGAGTTTTCCCTTATCGAACGAATCGAAACCCCGGATCCGAACACTGTCGTCTTACACCTATCCTCCCCTTTGGCTCCCTTACTGGCTACCCTCGCTTCGGGGTGGAGTGCTATTCTTCCTGCCCACTTAATCGAGGCGGGACATGACTTTGGCTCCAGGCCTGTGGGAACAGGGCCTTTCAAGTTCAAAAGCTGGGTTCGAGACAATCAAATTCTACTGGAAAAGAATACTTCCTACTGGATGCGAGGGAAGCCGAAAGTTCCAGGCGTGGAGTTTCGAATCATCACGGAGCGTTCTATTCAGGTGCAAGGGCTCCTCTCGGGGCAGCTGGATGTGATTGACATGTACGATGCGATCGATCTTCCCATCCTGGAGAAGAACCCCGCTGTCAAGGTGGAAAAAGTCCTTACCTCTCTCGTAATGGTGATGGCCATGAACACTTCCAGGCCACCCCTATCGGACCTGAGGGTTCGGCAAGCGATCAATCATGCCATTCGCAAAGAGGAGGTTCTCGAGGTCGCCTATGGGGGAGGCATCCCTGTAGGGACTTTCATGGATGCTTCGGATCCCTACTATGTAGATTTTACCTCTCTCTACCCCTATGATCCGGAAAAAGCCAGAGCTCTCCTCCAGGAGGCAGGGGTAGCATCAGACCGAACTCTAGAAATGATACTCCCCCAAAACTATGAACCCCATGTACGAGCAGGGCAGATCTACCAGGAGATGCTGCAGAAAGTAGGGCTCACAGTGAAAATTCGTCTGGTCGACTGGTCCACCTGGATTTCGGATGTGTACCGGAAAGCGAACTACGATCTTACGGTGATTGGACATACGGGGAAACTCGATCCTGATAGCCGCCTTGCGAACTATGGAACCGATAAAACCTACGTTCGGTGGGTCCATCCGGAAGCTGCTTCCCTTATTACAAAGGCGAAGAGTATTATGAACCCCGCCGAGAGAAAAGCTCTCTACTCCAGAGTACTGGAAATCATGGCAAGAGAAGTGCCTTTCGTGTTTGTGGGAACTTCGTATCGGTACGTAGGAACCCGAAAAGACATAGAAGGCTTTCGGATACAGCCTAAATTGGATGCGTACGACTTCCGGGATGTAGAGGTTCGATAGGGAGATAGAACGGAATGAGGATCCGAATTCGAAGAAAACGGCAGAAGATTCAAAAGCTATTCCTTTTTACTTCGACAGTGTACCTCTGTTTTCTCCTTTTCGCAGCCTTCGGCTCCTCCTACTTAGCCCCCCATAGCCCTACCATCCAGGACCTCAACCACCGCCTCCTCCCCCCTCTCACAGAGGGGAGAATCCTGGGAACGGACGATCTGGGAAGAGATATCTGGAGTCGGATCGTGTATGGCACCCGCCCCCTCCTGATCATAGGTACAATCTCGGTCGGAATAGCCCTTGCGGGTGGGTTATTGATGGGTATCCTTGCCGGTGCTATGGGAGGAATCGTGGATAGTTTCATCATGCTGCTGATGGATGGGATCCTTTCCTTTCCCACTGTCCTGCTGGCGATCACAGTTGTATCTGTGCTTGGGTATGGGTTAGGGCAGGTGACTGTAGCCCTGGGGATCGTGTTCATTCCTGTTTTTGCTCGTCTCGTTCGAGCGGAAACCAAATCACGTCTTACCGAAGGATACGTGGAATCCTCCCGTGCTCTCGGTACCTCTTTCCCTATGATCCTCTTACGGCATGTTCTTCCCAACATGATGCCAGATATCATTGCCCAATCTACCGTTACTTTCGCGTTGGTTGTGGTGATCGAAGCTTCCCTTTCCTTTCTCGGATTAGGGACCCAGCCTCCTGAACCCAGCTGGGGACTCATGCTGAAAGAATCGAGAAACTTCCTGTACCAGGCTCCCTGGATGGCGATCTTTCCTGGTGTTGCCCTGGCTGCCACTGTCTTCAGTTTTAACTATCTCGGGGACTACCTATCCGAACAGTTGAATCCCATACGTTAATCCAATGACCACATAGAGGAGTATAGAATGGAGATTCAGATCTTACACCTGGTCGAGGGAGCTCGGAAGGCTAGAGGCCTCACTGTGGTAATCGATGTGTTTCGGGCTTTCTCCACAGCCTGCTTTCTGAAGGCCAATGGTGCGGAGAGGATTATCCCTCTAGCCGACCTGAATTTAGCCTACCGGATCAAACAGGAGCATCCCTCTTTTGTTCTTATCGGTGAGAGAGGTGGGAAGAAACAACCGGGATTCGATTATGGGAACTCCCCCGTGCAGATTCAAAACATAGACTTTTCAGGAAAGACTGTAATCCTCACCACCAGTGCAGGTACCCAGGGAATCCAGAACGCAAAGGGGGCAACAGAGATCATCACCGGAAGTTTCCTCAATGCGGGGGCAGTCATTCGGTACATTCAGAAGAAGAACCCCACGCACCTTTCCCTCGTTTGCATGGGACATGAAGCGGTTACCCCTACCGAAGAGGACACCCTATTGGCCGAATACATCCGGAGTGTGCTGGAAGGGAAGCAGTTAGATCTTTCCGATGCTCCCCAAAGGCTACGGTATACGTCGGGGAAACGGTTCTTCAATCCTGAAACTCAGGATTCCCAGCCCGAAGCTGATTTCTACCTCTGCCTGGAACGGGACCGATTCCCCTTCGTCCTCCGTGCCGAACGTTTCCCGACTGA
>CALKLC010000054.1 GCA_937991975.1 uncultured Spirochaetales bacterium
TGGGACGTTGAGGCGGGCGGCCACCTGCGTAGCGTGGGGGGGGAGGGGGGGGAGGCGAAAGAGGCGGAGGGGGTGGGACATAGAGTTCTACGTCCACCAATTTGAATACCGTGGTATCTTCTCTCTGCTCCTGTTCTCCAGAAGGGATGTACAAATAGAAGAACAGAAACAAATGTAGAAGTATGGCGCTTCCCAGGGAAATCCATGCCAGGGGAAAATGTTTCATTCTCCCTTCCTTGCTCGAACCACCAGGGAAACTACCCTGTGCTGAAGGGTTTTCAGAATTTCCAGTACCCCGTGCACATTCCGGTAGGGAGTCTCACGGTCAGCCAGGATATGGATCCGGGTGGATGGATTACGCATGATTGTTTCAGCGACAATCCCTTCGATACCGGCAAGATCGTGTCGTACTCCCTGCACATAGAGTGCTCCCGAATGGTCCACCCAAATTTCCAAG
Source organism: uncultured Spirochaetales bacterium (assembly GCA_937991975.1). Classification (GTDB taxonomy): domain Bacteria; phylum Spirochaetota; class Spirochaetia; order DTKZ01; family DTKZ01; genus DTKZ01. The sequence continues at coordinate 458 of CALKLC010000054.1, forward strand.
TTTTTCTCTTCATGGGAGTTTACCAGCTTCTCCGCTTCCGAATATCGGATGGGGATCTCCCGTCGATAATTGATCAGACTAATCAGCATGATGAATATGAGCAAAAGGAACGCGATGTCCGACATGGCGCTAATGGGCACGAGGGGGCGCCTGCGTTTCTGTCGTGGGACCCTCACTTTCTGGCCTCCAGCGTCGGCAAGTTTTCCCTCGCGACATTCATTTCCTCACCTCTTGTAAGGCAGCTGTGCCCATGCTAAAGGAAAAATTACTGATTTCCAGTTTCCGTACCAGATCGATCATGTCCACCACCCGCTGGTAAGGAGTGTCTGGATCAACCTGTAGGGCAAAAGTCATGTTTGGCCTGAAACTACGGAGATCCCGCACGCGAACAGCCAGCTCCTGAAGGCTTATAGAGCGCCCCTCAATCCAAATTGTCCCGTTTTTTGTGAGTTCTACCCACAGGAGGTCCTGTTTCTCCACCACCCGTTTGGAATCGGGCCGGGGAATGCCCAGGAGAATTCCCTGGTGCACGTTAAACACGGCAATCACGATAAAGAAGATAATCAGGAGAAAAGCTAGGTCGCTTAAGGTTCCCGATTCTCCGATGTCGATGGTTCTACGCCGAGCAAAATGAACCCTCATCCCTTGACTCCTTCCTGGCTGATTCCCCCATGGAGCGTATCCGTGTCCCCCGTCTCATCATGTTGCGCCATCCGTGTCCCGTCAAAGAACGGTTCCACGGGGGGCTTTTGCACGGGAGGCAATCCTTTACCCTGGGGCAATTTCCCGTTGTTTCGGAGGCGTAGAAGGGAGGTAAGGATATCGTTTCCGGCCTCTTCAACAGAAGCGGCGAAACGGTCCACGATGTGAACAAAAATGTTGTAAGCCGAGATCGCCGCGATGGCAATAGTCAATCCGTAGGCTGTGGTGATTAAAGCCTCAAAGATCCCGCCCGCCACCAGTTGGGCGTTCACGTCCGCTGACTGGGCGATGTTGCGGAAGGCTCCAATCATTCCCGAAACGGTGCCCAGGAAACCGGTGATGGGCGCAATGGAGCCAATGGCCACGAGAAGGTCGAATCCCTTTTCCAAGGATTGGATCTGTTTTGCTGCTGCCGCTTCCAGGGCCCCTTCCATCCGGTGATCATCCAGATCGAGGGATTCGAAAGCAACCCGAAAGATACGGGCTGCTACGTTTTTACGGGGAGCTTGTTCACAGAGGTCCCGGGCTTCTTTCCAATCTTCATCCTTCAAAGCGGCTAAAATCAATTCCGCTATTTCACGAACCCCTAAATGATGGCGTAGGATATAGAGGGTCCGTTCCAAGATGATTGCCACCGTGGCTACGGAAAACACTAAAAGAGGCCACATGGCCCATCCACCCAAACGGAATAATTCACGCATCGTTAATTGCATAAACCTAAACTCCTTTTAACACTAATAATGAGCCTTTTACCCCGTACTGTACGAGGGATAGTTGCTTTAGTTCCATTCCTCCAGCACGACCCCTTCGGCCTGAATCCGGGCGTTGAACCAATCCAGGTTCCAGATGGACACGTATAAACCTGGATTCTCCTCCACTTCCGGTTCTCTGCGGTCTTTGGGCGGTTTTTGAAGGGGGGCGCGGAGGGCAGGAGCAGTCCTGATGGAATCCTGTTCGGTCGTGCCTTCCTTCCCTTCCGGTAGCTGGTAGTCCCCTAACATCCGCTTTTCCCCAGCGGTGCCCTGGATCAATGCCTTAAGACGGCGGATCCGGTGTTCTACCCGTACCTGGCCCTCTTCCCTGCGGTAGTAACGGTCAAAATACCGGACCTCCCCCTTCTTTACTTCCCCTAGACTCAAAGGGTCGCGAAGCCTGCCCTTCCAGCGGGTTCCCTGGGAAAGCCCCTGTCCAGGCTCGGTTCTGGGTGATTCGAGGTTGCCTACGAGGGTTCCGTACGCGTCCGCCTCTCCTTCAAGCCATCCGTTGTTCCAGTTGTCAAAGATCCTTACCCCATCTATTTGAAGGACCCATTCTTTGTCGGATGCAAAGGTTAGGATTCCACGGAATAGAAAGGCGGGTAAATGGGTGGAGAAGAGCTCTACCTGAAGGGGAGAATCCTTCAGATTTTCAACAATCAACCTCATTCCAAGGGGGGGAGTTCTTTCCGCCGACGTCAACCCAAACGAGATCGATGCCCGCATGCGCGTCTCGGGCGTGGGAGTTATTTTTACAAAACCCTCCTTGTCTTTCAGCACAGCAGGGGGAGGAGAAGCGCAGGAACCGAGGGCGAATAAGAAAAATACCAGTGCCCCTAGGAACCCCCTAATGAAAAATGTCCAACGCGGTCTATAGAAAAACCGGGGTGGGTAGGATAGTTTGATGAAGTAGGGGGTAACCCCCCCTGTGCTATCCATGGTACGCCTCCTTTGCTTTACTACTGCTTTAATACGAAGCCCGGAAACCGAAGGTAATAACGGGAAAGTTAAACCCCGCGGACGGAGCCAGTGTGTCTTCCCCCGTGTACCGGTCCGTGGTTACAGGGCCCCCGTTCCCTGGAAGGGAAGTATACCAAACCGATAGAATATCTTCCGCTCCCAGATAGAACTCGTGGTATACCTTAGATCCCTTCCTGTAAAAATGGAAGGAAAATTTCACGTCCAAAGGAAGTGCCCATCCTCCCCGAAGGGAATCGCTGTAAAAGGATTTGCGGGTGTACATTTCGGCGATGGTGGTTGAATTGTCCTGGTTAATAACTTGCGCTGCAAACATTTCCTTTTCCCCATACCTAGGTTCGGGGGTCCCGGTTGCAAAGGAAAGACGGGTGGACAGGGTGAGCCACGTGGTAGGCTTGTAGTTGGTCAAAAGGTTCAAGCTATGGAACCGGTGAAAGGAAGGGTAGTACCAGCGGCCTCGGGGATCGTTGGGTCCCCCAAAACCGGTGGATGCCGAATCCAAGCCGTCGGTTTGGGGGTTCTTATACCGAGCAACGTTGAAGGAGTAGCTAAGCATCCCGTCGAAATACCGGGAGGTACGACGATCCAGGAGCACGTCAAAGCCAGCCGAGTGGCCAATCCCGTCATTGTGAAACCGCAGCATCAAGTCCCGACTGGTCAAAGTCTCGTTCTCGGGGATGAAATTGCTATAGAACCGGTCAAATAAATACTTGTAGTACCCTTCGAGCTTGAACCGGAATCCATCTCCAAAATATGTCTCTACCCCCGCCACGGTGGTATAACTCTTGGGCGTTTTAATATCATAATCTTTCAGTCCCATGTCACGGGTAATGGAGAGCACGTCAAAAGGAATTTTAGAAAAGATCCCCGTTCCCAGACTAAACGTAAGGGGTGCTGGTTTTCCGTCCAGGGGGGTGTATTGAAAAATCACCCGAGGGCCTAATACCGGTAAGGTGTTCAGGTTAAAGTCCCCTTTACCCCAAAAGTACCCATGGTCGACCCGGAGTCCTCCTTCTAACCGGAACCGATCTGGTACCCAGTCGTAGGTGCTTCCTATATATGCGAAGCTTACCAGGATGTTGTTGTTTTCAGCGCCGCTAGTGTAGGCCTCTTTCCTGTATACCGGAGTGTTGTCGGGCAGGTAGGAGATATTCCAGATACTTCCAGAGGGATGAAACCGGTATAGGGAAAGATAGCCTCCCCCTCCTGCCTCAAGGGTCAACTGGTTCGTTAAAGTATAAAAGTTATCTACCCGGGCCTGGAACTGGTGGAGGGCCGTGGTGTCCCTGAAAGAACTCTGGAGGTCAAGACTGAAGGAGTCGTCAGCCTGGATCCCATAGAGACCTCCATAGGCATTCACGAACTCAGTGGAGTAGGTGCGAGTTCCTTTTTCGGTAAATCCCCCATCAGCGGAAGTGTCCCAGTACTCGTACCCGAGGGTGGTATGGATGGAAAGTCTGTCTCCCGGTAGCCACCGGCTCCCTCCGCTTAAAAACAGATCCCGGTTTGTCCAGGTAAAATCAAAGGTGTTTTGAATCGCGATGGTTATGTCTACATCGGGATCGAGGGTCCGGAGTCCTATACCGTCCTGTCCCGCGAAGATGTTCAGGTGGTATTGAAACCTATTGTCCGGCCGGGAAAACCACTTCAGGTAGAAATTGTAAATGTAGGGAACCCGTGAAAAGGTGATTCCCTGGCCCTCTTCTAGGAAGTTCCCCGTGAGGGCGAACACGATGTCGTAGTTGGTGATTCGGGCTCCCGCTAGAAGCCCGGAACGATTCTCCGGGTCCAGCGGGACCTGAACGTATCCATCCAGAGTGGAGATGGAAGTTCCTACCTCCCATTTTAAGCCTTCATCGGGGATCACGGTATTGATTTCCAGGAGGCCGCTTGTGGCCTGCCCGTTCCGTACCGAGAAAATTCCGGCTGACAGTTTCAGTGACTCCACCAATCGCGGGTTAAAGTAAGATACGGTGCCGCCCCAGTGGAAGGGGTTTTTCATGAGGGCCCCGTCCAGGTGATAGGCAAGGCCGCCGGGGTCTCCGCCCCGCACAGAAAGGAAGGGATTGAAACGGCCTGCGTAAATTACTCCTGGTAAGATTCGAACCGTATTCATCGCGTCTTCTACCACGCCGCTCAACCCTGTGATTTTTATGAGTTCCCTCTCTGCGGTAACGGACACTCCCGGTTGCGCGTCCGAGCGTCCCGCGGCTTGCGTTTCTACCACGAGTTCTTCCGCTTCTAGTATACCTGCAAGCCGTAGGTTTACGAGGAGGAAGTTCTGGTCTCCCCACTCCTTACTTCTCACACGTTTTTCCTCGTACCCGGGTAAGGAGAGCACGAGGAGAGCTGGAAGAGAAGGCAATTTTACTATCCCTTCCGGGTCAGTTAGGAATACCCCGCCCGTAGATGGATCCAGAACACGGACTCCCTCTAGCGGCAACTCCAGGTCCTTGTCTATTACTTTTAACGAATAAGTTGACTTGCCCTGCGCGCCTACGGGTACACTGAAGAAAAGGAGGCAGACTATCAAGTAAAAAAAGTAACGGGTCCTTGAACCTGAAAATGACATCTTTATAGAAGGCCGGTTCATGCTATTGTTTTCCATACCAGCTCCAATGTGTTCCGCGAACAGGCGTCTACGCACTTTCCACATAGAATGCAATCAGCCGAAGCGATATGCCCTTTACGCACCGCGGTGGATACTCTTATGCTCATTGGGCACACGGCATCGCAACGGTGACAGGCAGAGCAGGGGCGCTCAGGGTTTGCCCGAATATGGATCTGAGGAATCTTTAAACCCCGGGCCGCCATAGTTCCCAGAACCATGAAAGGAGCGATCCAACAGATCAGGTGGCAGGAAGCCCGTTTGCCGAAAGCTGCGGCTAATCCCCAAAATGTGAAACCCACGAAGAGATACACGATCAGCGAAGGTACGTCGCTTACGGAAAACCCACTGAGGGTTCGAAACCCAACCTGCACGGACTTCACTCCACCCGCGGTTCTAAAGAAAAAAGCCAGCACCAAGATCCAGCTAAACCAGAGTAGGTATTTCGTCCATCCAAGAGCCTTTTTAGGGAAAGGTTTGGTCTGGGCTTGTGCTATCATATCCTGGACGCAACCCATGGGGCAGACGTAGGCACAGAAGGCCCTTCCCAGCAGAAACGAAAAAAGAAACAAACCAACAAATACGAACAGGCTTCCGCTTATGATCCCTCTTGAAGCGGCCTCCACGGGGACAACGGGGGATAGATAATAGAAATAGGCAGGAAAGGTGATCAAGAGGAGTACAGGCACTGTGCTACGGATCCAGTTCCGAACCCTTAATGACTTTGGGGCAGTCAAAGGTTTGACCTTAGTGTCATTAATATTCATGGTGTTGAAGGTATCCCCCGTAGTAGGCTAGCGCAATAGGAATATTCCCCTAATTGTGGCCATTACATGCAAAATGAGGGGTTTCCCCTAGAGATGGCTACCGTTATTCTTCCTCCTCTTCCCGGCTACGGGGGTAAAACAAGCCTACGAGCTGGATCCGGTTTTTTACCCCCGTCTTCCGGTACAGATTGTAGATATGATTCTCTACGGTCTTTGGTGAAAGGTACAATCTATCCGCTACTTCTTGAGTAGAGCTTCCCGCAAGAAGAAGCTCAACAATCTCCCCCTCCCGCTGGGTAAGCCCGTATCGGGAGCGGCAGGATTCAGTAATTTTTTCTCCCCTCATCAAAGGCTCCTCGTCCAGGAACCGTTCAGCGAAGACGAATAGTCCCACGTTCAAGGCTAGGGAATAGATGGGAAGACTGAGACCATCAAAGAAGGAGAGAAGGGGAATGGGTATATCAGTGATAAGGATATCTATTACAAACAGGATTAGAAATCCTGCCGTGATCCAAAGGGAAATGACAATGGAGAAGCGAATATCCAGCCGGGGGATTTTATTCAGG
>CALKLC010000055.1 GCA_937991975.1 uncultured Spirochaetales bacterium
TGAACCTGACACCAGAAGAGTTCTTTTCTTCTCCCGAACTCTATAGAGGCAAGGCAAAAGAAAAATCCTTCCACATAGCGCAGATCACCAAAGAACGAATAGAAAGGGTGAAAAAAAACCTTCAGGAGGTTACATCATGCAAATAGAAGAATCGTTGAGTTACGATGATGTACTGCTGGTTCCTTCCTACTCGGATTTCCTTCCAGGAGAAGCAGATGTGCGAACCCGATTGGTTCGGGATATTCACCTTAACATCCCTATCCTCTCTTCAGCGATGGATACTGTCACGGAAGAGGAAATGGCGATTGCCCTGGCACTCGAAGGGGGAGTAGGGGTGATCCATCGGAACTTATCTCCCGAGGCTCAAGCAGAACAGGTAGGGAATGTGAAACGGTTTCTCAACTGGATCATCTACGATCCTGTTACCGTAGAAGAAGATAGAACACTTCGAGAAGTGGAACTTCGAATGAAGAAGTTCAAAGTTTCTGGATTGCTCGTTCTGGATAGCGAGGGAAAGTTGTCTGGAATCATCACCAGCAGGGACATGAAATTCTGTACGGACTATGATCAACAGGTGAAAGAGGTGATGACCACAAACCCTATTGTAGAAAGAGGGGAACCCGACATACAGCGGGCTCTGGACACCTTTCATAAGTACAAAGTAGAGAAGCTGCCTGTAGTGGATGCAGAGGGGAAGGTGAAAGGTCTTATCACGGTAAAGGACATCGAAAAACACCAGAACTTTCCAAAGGCAGCTCTCGATTCTTCAGGACGCCTTCTCGTAGGAGCGGCCATTTCCCCCAGAGACTTTGAACTCCGCATTCCTCTCCTTTTGGAAAACAAAGTTGATTTCGTCGTATTGGATACTGCGCATGGGGATTCGAAAAGTGTACTGGATGCTATCAGGACGATCCGTAAAAAGTATCCAGTGCCCGTAGTAGGAGGAAACGTAGCAACGGCAGAGGGTGCCAAACGGTTGATAGAGGCGGGAGCGGACGCAGTAAAGGTGGGAGTAGGTCCCGGCTCGATCTGCACAACCCGAATCGTAGCAGGGATCGGTGTTCCCCAGTTCTCTGCCGTGTTTCAATGTGCCGAGGTTGGCATGAAAAAGGATATCCCCATCATTGCAGACGGAGGTATCAAGTATTCGGGGGACATAGTGAAAGCCATTGGGGCAGGCGCTTCCAGTGTGATGATCGGGAACCTCTTTGCGGGATTGAAAGAAGCACCGGGAAAGGAAATCATCTACGAGGGTAGGATCTTCAAACAGTACCGAGGTATGGGATCCATCGGAGCTATCCAGGAAGGTTCGGGGGATCGATATCAGATGAACACTGACAATGAAGAACCCGTACCCGAAGGAGTAGAAGGGAGGGTCCCTTACAAGGGAGCGTTGAAGCCCTTCGTGCATCAACTGGTATCTGGTTTGAAGAAGGGAATGGGGTACTGCGGTTGTCGAACGATTTCCGAATTGCAGCGGTACAGAAAATTTGTTAGAATTTCGCCTGCTGGTTTACGGGAAAGTCATGCCCATGACGTTGTCATCACCCAGGAACCGCCCAACTATTCACGGTAGTCAGGAGGAATAAGGATGAAACTGGTAGTGATTGGAGCCCAGTGGGGCGACGAGGGCAAGGGTAAGATTGTAGACTACCTGGCAGAGCATGCCGATGTGGTGGTTCGATTCAGCGGTGGAGCCAATGCAGGGCACACGGTGGTTACCGAACAGGCTACGTACAAGCTTCACCTGGTACCCTCCGGCATCCTCTATCCCAATTGTCAAGTAGTACTGGGAACCGGGATGGTGGTGGATCCGGAGGCGTTGTTCCAGGAGTTGGGAGAACTATCTTCCCAGAACGTATCCTGGGAGGGACGGGTATTCCTCTCGGACCGAGCTCATCTGGTCCTACCCCGGTATCGGGAGATCGATCGGGAGCTGGAAAAAAAACGACGTGTACCTATTGGAACGACCGGGAGAGGGATCGGAGTAGCCTATTCCCTGAAAGCTTCCCGGGACGGAATCCGGGTGGCCGATCTCTACGATTCTTCTATTTTTTCTAAATTGACGAAGGAGGATCAGGGGTATCTCCTTCCTTACCAGGAAAAATTGAAACCTCTTGTAATCGATCTGTCCCGGTTCATGTACGACCACAGGAACTCGAAAGTGCTGTTCGAAGGGGCCCAGGGTACATTGTTGGATCTGGATCTGGGAACGTATCCTTTTGTTTCCTCCGGAGTTTCAGTGGCCGCAGGCGCTTCCCTTGGGGGAGGAGTGGGACCCAGGGGGATCGATAAAGTGCTGGGAGTATTCAAGGCATACTCCACCCGGGTGGGGAATGGCCCGTTTCCTACCGAATTTCAAGGAGAACGGGATGGAGAGATCGGGAATCGGATCCGGGAGTTGGGGAGAGAGTATGGGGTAACCACAGGGAGGGCCCGCAGGTGCGGGTACCTCGATATGGTAGCCCTTCGGTATGCCTGCAGGGTCAATACTCTCGATTGCCTTGTTCTTACCCATCTGGATGTGTACGATGAGTTCGATGAAATAAGGGTTTGTGTAGGTTACGACATTGAAGGTAAGAGAATAGAAGATTTCCCATCCCAGATCGGTATGCTAAACAGTGCAAAGCCAGTAACCCGCGTATTCAAGGGATGGAAGCAAAAGATCTCCCACTGTTCCCGATTTGAGGACCTGCCAGAGGAAGCGAAGAAGTACGTTCGCTTCATCGAGGAAGTAACCGAAACCCCCGTCGACATCATTTCGGTGGGGTACCAACGCAGCCAGACGATCGTACGTAGGGACCCATGGACTGTATCCTGATCTACGATTTTGGCGGGCAAACCTGTCAGTTGATCTCCCGAAGGATTCGAGAATTAGGGGTGTATAGCGAGATCGTTCCCCATGACTATGACCCTTTCCAGTACTCCACCCATACCATTAAGGGAATTATCCTTTCCGGTTCTCCCTATTCTGTCCGGGATGCAGATGCACCCAAACCCCATCCAGGAGTCTTTGAAAAAGGAGTCCCGATACTGGGAATCTGCTACGGTCTTCAGGTGATAAGCCACCTTTTGCAGGGGAAAGTGGAACGACTTGAAAAACAGGAGTATGGGCAGGCTCCTCTTCATTTCAGAAAAGCATCCCCCCTGTTCGAGGGAGTAAGTGATGGATTCGTTTCCTGGATGAGCCATGGAGATAGCGTGGCTGCCCCCCCTCCTGGATTCGAAATCATTGCCGTATCGAAGGAAGGCATCCCCGCTGCCCTGGAAGATCCCCACCGTTCCTGGTATGGAATTCAATTCCATCCGGAGGTGACCCACTGTGAGTTCGGGATGAAGATCCTGGAGAATTTTGCCCTGCGGATCTGCGGTGCCCGAAAAGAATGGTCGATGGAGAGGTACATCGAGACAGTGAGGGATCAAATTCGCAAACGGGTGGGAAATTCGAAGGTGTTGGTTCTCATTTCAGGAGGGGTGGATTCTACCGTTACGGCTGCCTTGCTCTTGAAATGTCTCGATCCCGATCAGGTTCATCTCATGTATATCGACACGGGGTTGATGCGAAAGAATGAAACCCGGGAGGTGGGAGAAAATCTTCGCAGGATGGGGGCAACCCACCTTCATATGATCGATGCTTCGAAGCGGTTCCTGGAAGCCCTTCGAGGAATCGAAGATCCGGAAAAAAAACGACAGATCATCGGTGACCAATTCATCAAGGTACAGGAAGAAGAGGTAGGCAAACTGGGAATCAACGATGCCTTTCTCGCTCAGGGAACCCTCTATACAGACATGATCGAATCGGGAAAAGGGGTAGGGAAGAAAGCTCACACGATCAAATCCCATCACAACGTACGAACCCCCCTGGTGGAGAAAAAACGGGCTAAGGGTTTGGTCATCGAACCCCTGGAACGTTTGTACAAGGATGAAGTCAGAGCCTTAGGGAAAGAACTCGGCTTACCCCTCTCTATTTTGAACCGTCACCCTTTCCCCGGTCCAGGACTGGGGGTTCGGATCATCGGGGAAGTTACAGAGGAAAAGTGCCGAATCCTCCGGGAGGCAGATTCCATCTATCTGGAAGAATTGAAAAAACGGGGTCTATACGATCGGATCTGGCAGGCATTTGCCGTACTTCTACCGGTTCGCTCTGTGGGTGTTCTCGGAGATGCAAGGGATTACCGGTATGTTTTGGCCCTTCGGGCAGTAGTTTCCCGGGATGGGATGACGGCTGATGTATTCGATTTTCCCATGAAGGATCTGAAGGAAATATCCAGCCTCATTACTAATTCCGTACCCGAGGTAGGAAGAGTGGTGTACGATGTATCCAGTAAGCCCCCTGCAACGATCGAGTGGGAGTAGGGTGTAAAACTCCCTTGAAACCGTCGATACTGTAGGAAAAGGAGGGGTTATGAGTTCCTACCAAAGGAGGATAAAAGAACCTCCGCCCCACGAAATGCTGGAATGGATACGGAATACTTTTGGCATGAGTCATCGCTCGATGGGCTTTATGTTTCAGGTACATCCCCAAACGATACGTTCATGGCTTCAAGGGAAAAAGATTTCAAGGTACAACAGGATGAAAGTTAGAAAAAGTTACTATTTTTTGACAGGCAAACAGGATCCCTATGGAGGACTCGTCTTTTGTGAATCCTGCCACACCTGGAAAGAATCGAAAGAGTTCAAAGAGGGAAGTGTGATCTGTATGCAATGCAAGGGAGAACGTTACTGATGCCGATGAAAGTGGCGTTGATCGGATCCTATTTACTCAAGGAGGAATTCGAGAGACTCTTTAAGCGGCTGAAAGAAAGAGGGATCCCTTCGTGTGCCATTGGATTGACTTCTCATTGGGAGTCCGATAAAGCAAAATTGGTGGAAAAACTTCGATCCGTTTCTCATCTTGTAGTTCTCCTGGAAAAAAAAGAGAATTGGTTTTCCTTTGTGGAAGGGTACGCATCCGCTCAAACTCCCCCTGGGGTGGTTTTTTCTCCTTCCTATCCGAGGGGTGTTTCTGAAAAGGACTCCCCGGGGAAGCCTCCATCTGAACTTAGGAAGGATTTGCACAAGACAGAAACTGGACTATCCCACCCCACAATTCTCCCCCTGTTCACTCAACTGGAATCTCTCGTGGAGTACCTGGAAGCGGAAAAGTTCAGGATTCATAGGGAAGAGGAGCGTTCGGAAGCGAAAGAATACATTGTGAACGCCGGAATCGGGTTGTCCGAAGAAAACCTGGCCCTCTGTGTACAGGAGGGAAAAAGTGATTTCGTTCAGCGCTTTCTCACCCTGGGATACAGTCCGGACACAGTGAACTCAAAAGGGATCCCCCTCCTGATTCTTGCCATACGGAACAGACATCGGGAATTAGCCTTTCTCTTGATGCGGGCAAAGGCAGATGTGAACAAGATCAGTACCGACCGTGGCAGTTCAGCCCTTATGGAAGCTGCGATTCAGGGGGATAGTGAGATGGTAGAAGCGTTGATAGAGGGGGGAGCCGATCTCGACCTTCGGAGCAAGAACGGCCAGACTGCGTTAATGTTAGCTATCGGAGAAGGAAAGAGCGAGATCGCCCGTCTTCTCATCCAGAGAGGTGCGGACCTAACTCCTGCCGATGCGCTGGGGATGACCGCAAAAAAATACGCAGAGTTGTTCAAGCAGAAGGAAATTCTTAAACTTATAGAAGAAAGGATGTAACCATATGGGACCTGAGGAATTGAAGAAGCGTATCCAACTTTACCTGAAAGGGGAAGAGTATCCCTCTTTTCGCAAGGAAGTAGAAGATCTTCTGCAGAAAGAAGATTGGAAGGAACTGCAGGACCGGTTCTATCGAGATCTGGAGTTCGGAACCGGCGGAATGCGTGGAGTGATCGGTGGGGGGACGAACCGGATGAATCCTTTCACTGTCCGCAGGGCTACGCAGGGCCTGGCTAACTATGTACGGAAGCAGAAACCCACGGGCGTTGCTGTCATCGCGTATGATAACAGACACTTCTCCGATGTATTTGCAAAAGAAGCAGCTAGAGTGTTGGGCTCCAATGGAATTCGGACATACATCTTTACTACCCTTCGTCCCACTCCTATGCTTTCCTTTGCTGTGCGACTCCTAAAGGCCGATACGGGAATTGTGATAACCGCCAGCCACAATCCCCCAGAATATAATGGGTACAAAGTCTACTGGGCAGATGGTGCGCAGATCGTGCCTCCCCATGATAAAGGGATCATTCAGGAGGTGGGCAAGGTATCCAATGCGATCCTCTGTCGCCCGATCGAGGAGTTGGAATCGACCGGCTGGGTTTGTACTATCGACCGTGAGGTGGACGAAGCATACTTTCGTATGGTAGAAACTACGGTTCTGCGACCGGAACTCTTCCTGCGCCATGCCTCCACGATCCAGGTAGTATATACCCCCCTCCATGGTACAGGCACACTGCCCGTGGAAACGGTATTGAAGCGGTTAGGAGTAACTATCCAAACAGTTCCAGCCCAGCGTAAACCCGATGGAGATTTCCCCACTGTCAAATATCCCAACCCTGAAGAAGCGGAAGCCCTTCACCTGGCCCTCGAATTAGGGAACCAACTAAAAGCAGACCTGGTGATGGGGACGGATCCGGATGCGGACCGACTCGGAGTGGCTGTGCAGGATCATGGTCGATTCGTTTTACTGACGGGAAACCAGCTGGGATGCCTATTGGAAGACTATATTCTTTTTACAAGAAAAGAGCTTGGGTCCCTTCCCCGCACACCCGTGATCATCAAAACGATTGTTACTACTGAACTCCAGCGAAAGATTGCCGAATACTATGGAGCCTCCTGCATCGACGTACTTACCGGATTCAAATACATTGGGGAAATGATCCGCAGGTTCGAGGAAGAAAAGAGTGAAAAAGAATACGTGTTCGGGGGAGAAGAGAGTTATGGCTACCTGGTAAATACGGAAGTACGAGATAAGGATGCGGTATCCGCAGCGGTAATGACAGTGGAGATGTGTCTGTACTACCGGAGCCAGGGCAAATCGCTTTACAAACGGCTGCAAGAGCTCTTTTTTCAGTTCGGACATTACCGGGAGGCCCTGATCTCGAAAGAGTTCAAGGGAGAAGAGGGGATGCGTCTGATGGAAGCTCTGATGAATAGGTTGCGCACCAACCCGCCGGATAGAATCGGGTCCATCAGAGTGGTTACTGTCAAGGATTACCTTTCAGGAATCGAAAAGAATACCGATGGGAAGGAAACAGGGAAGATTTCCCTTCCCCGCTCGAACGTTCTCCAATTCTTCCTGGAAGACGAAAGCATCCTCAGTGCTCGGCCTTCGGGAACAGAACCCAAAATCAAATTCTACATCTCCTGCTGTACTCCTCCAGGACGGAACGAGGCAGAGGCAGAGAGAGAACTACAAGGGAAAATCGAAGAAATCAGACGGTTCGTAGATCAATTGTTCGAGTAACAGGGGAAGGATCCGGCCTGATAGAAACAGCTTTCTGGATCCTCTCCTACCGTACCTTACTAAGAACCTCCAGCATATAGAGGAGGATGTATTTTTTCAGAGCTTCCTTGTTCCGGATTTTCTGCAGAGCTTCATGACCTACAAGATCTTCCGCAAGTTTCTCCAGCCGTTCCGGGGTAGGCGACTGATACCGCTGGGCAATCTTTAGTTTCCGTAGAAAGTCCCGAACCAGGGAATTCACGTCTTCCACCAAATTTGCCTTGGCCGTGGGATCGAGAAGGGTGTTCCACAGATCTATGAGATCTTTTAACTCTCTCTTGATGTCTCCCTTCGGCCCCACATATCGTGCTTTCAAAACTTCAATGTTCTTTTGGAATTTCACCCGCTGCACCCGATCCGAAGAAGAAACAGGTGGTTCAGAAGGCCCTTCTTCCCCCGCCACCGTTTCTGTAGTACCGAGAGTCATGGCAGCAACTTTCTTCGACTTACGGGGTTTGGGCTGGGCAGAATACAAGCGAATGAAAAACGTAATAATCTGTTTCAGAATTGGGATAGTTTTCCAGAAAGGTAGTTTCAGTTTCGCTTCTGCCAAAAGATTTTCCGGGTCAAGGCGAAAGATCCTGGAAACAGGATTGATTTTCTTCCCTTTGCGATCCAGAATCGATTCCAGGAATTCCGTCTCCATGGGATTCGGTTTGACCTGTTCCAGAATCAAGAATAAAAGACTGAAATTCAACAAACTGAAGAATAGGGGATCCAGCTGCTTCAGAATGGACAAAGCATACTCCTCGAAAGCCTGGGAATCCTTGAACTCTTTTCTTTTTTCATCCGCCTCCAGGGCTTCGTACCAATCCTGAACGATTTGGGCTCGGATCTCTCTGAACAAGGAGAAGGAACGTTCAAGGAGGAATTTTGACACCGTATTCCTGGAGATGTAGTATTCTTTCTTGTCTACGGTTTTTACTTTGATGATTTCGGGTAAGGTTTTTGGATCAGCAGGAGTGGTTTTACTTTCGAGAAATTGTTGCAGGGAATCATTGTCGATCTTCTTGACCAATGGAAACCCCTTGGGATCTTTGAAGGAATATATGTCGTGAAAAGTATAGGCATAGGGCGATTTATCGAAGTATCCCGACAGAGTTTTCAAGGCAGTTTCCGCTTCCTTTTCTTTGGTGGTTTTCCCCTTGTAGAAAATGGAATAGGCTCCTAAAAGGTACGCTGCGATGGTCAGGTCGTTATCCTCTTCCATTTTGTCTTTCTTTTCCAGCAGTTCTTTCAAGAGGAAACTGGTAGTTTGGCTCCAGAATTGGTAGATAAAGTCTGAGGGGTTCATAAGATCCTGGATGGTTAGATCTGGCTTTGTCAACACATTGATGATCTGATCTTTGAGGATCCGTTCCCGCCCTCTGAATATGGGTGCCAGCTTATGTTGCATATAGGTAGAGTTCTTCTGGTTCCGAAAGTACTGTCGAATTTTTTGTAACGCTATTTCCAGTAAAACTTTATGGATAAGAGGGGTTGTAACCAGCAGAGATTTGGATAATTCGGGAAACAGGATCCGGAGAATCCGAGGGGGTTGATTTTCTCCTAACTCAAGGTATGGATGAAAGTCCACCTTCACATCCACAGGAATCACGATATCCGGTGGAAATACGATTGAGAGGTTCTGATCCGAAGGGAAGGGGGTATCAGATCTAGCCTGCAGGAGTTTATACCGTTGTTCGATCAATTCCCTGTAATATTCGAGGTATCGTACAGTTTTATTGCCATCAGGCGTCGACACGACATCCAGCACTCCTTCTTCTCCTAGTTCATTGAGGAGGGCCGGTAGATGCATATCCAGCTCATTCTTGACCATTGCGAGTTCTTTTAGTTCCCCTTCGTATTTTTCCAGATATTTACCCAGCATAGAACGAAAGGTGGAGTAGGGGATTACAGGCTCCTGGGTTTTGTGGATGTACGCCTTTAACAGTTTTCGCAGTTCCTCTTTCTTGCTCACTATCGATCATACTAATGCGGATTTTTCTCTTGGGCAATACATTTTGCCGTCTATTGAATTGACAAATCCAGGGTTGGACAATACACTTTCTACTATGAATCGGGGGGCTTTTCTTCTTTGCGGGTGTTTGCTTTTTGTTCTCTTTTCCTGCGGTACCCCTCCAGAGCCTGCCGCCAAGCCAGCTTTTCCTTCTGAACCTGCGCAAATCACCCCCGCTCCTATTCTCCCTCCCGAACCCAGGTCACAAACTGAAGCACCCCCTCCGCAGGAGCAGGTCATCCAGACTCCTGCTCCACCTCAGAAAGAGGACCCCGTATCAACTCCCAAGGTGGAAGATAAAAACGTAAAGATCACTGAGGAAGAGTATAAAAAGACTTTCCAGGAAGTGGAGCGGGTAATCGATGAATTGAATTCCATTATCAAAGCAGGGGACTACAACCGGTGGGAAAAATATCTAACCCCCAAGTTCATTGCATCCGTAATGGATCCCGAAAACTTGAAAAAGATCAATGAGCAACCTTTGTTGAAACGAAACAAAATAGAGATCAAGACTCTGCATGATTATTTCATGTACGTTGTAGTCCCTAGCCGGGCTTCCGTCCGGTTGGATGACCTTATTTTTACCGATCAGAACAAGGTGAAAGCCTTCATGTTCATACGGCAAGATCCGGTTCTGATCTACCAGCTTGAAAAAATCGGAGAAACGTGGAAAATTAGTGTATGGTAGCAGGGGAGGAAAATTTATGGTGAAACGGATCTTTTGGGTAGTTTCTGCGGTGTGTGTCTTCCTGATTGGGGCCTATCCCACTCTTCCACAGAATACTAAAGCGCCCGCTCCGGAACGGGGAAGGGAGCGGACAATCGAGGAACTATACCTCAGTCAGAATATCGAGCTTCAAATTATCAAAAACCAGGCCCAATCCAACGATTGGGAGGTAAAAAATTTAGCTATCCAGAGTCTTCGCGCAATGGCGGCAGATAAGCGGATCAATGACGAAAATCCAGGAGCTTTTTTGATTCTGGAAAATCTGGCAAAACAGGAACAGGGCCCCAATACAAAAAACTTCAACCTTATCCGAAAGGATGCCTGTAACATTTTGGGAGAAATAGGCGGGGAGCGGGCACAACGAATCCTGCTGGACGTGGTTATGACAGACACTGAACCCATGGTGCTGGCAGAAGCCGTGTATGCGTTAGGGCGCATAGGTAAGGATCCCAAAGGGGATGTGCTAAACCGGATGGTGTGGGTTCTGCATAAAGAAAACATGAAGGCCTCTCCCGACAACAATTTTGCCTTTGCTACGCTCCTGGCTATCGAGAAACTTGCCAAGTCGGATGATGGAATAAAAAATCCCGAAACCCTTGGTGTGCTGATCGAAATCCTCGAGGCTAACTATATTCGGGATGTAAAACTCAAAGCAATCGATGTGATCTACAAACTACGTAAATAACAACCCATCCCATGACCGAGCCGGAACGAAAGATCCTCGGCCGCGATTGGTACAAACATTCACGGTTGTGGCAAGTATTTGCTCCACTCATGTTCGGTCCCGAGCGGTGGGCGGAGACTCCCCAGGAAGTTACGGCTATCATTTCTCTTTTGGGTCTTAAGGGAACAGAACGGATTTTAGACACCTGTTGCGGGGTAGGGCGGCATTCACTAGAGTTCGCCCGTAGGGGTTTTCCCGTCACAGGGGTAGATCTTACAGAGGATTTCATTCGGGCAGCGGAAGAATTGGCTGTCGCAGAGGGGCTTTCAGTTACTTTTACTGTACAGGATATACGAGAATTCTCCTCCCCCCATCCATACGATGTCATTCTCAATCTATACACTTCTTTTGGTTATTTCGAATCAGAAGAGGAAGACCTCCGATTCTTGAAGCGGATGAAGGAGTGTCTTGCACCCGGTGGAGTCTTGTTGATCGAGACCAGAGGGAAAGAGATTATTGCGAGGGATTTCAAAGAATCGGAATGGTATGAAGAAAATGGGATGTATGTGCTGGCTCATTACGAGATCGAGTCAGATTGGACCATTCTCAAGAACCGCTGGATCCTTGTAACAGAAGATAGTAGATGCGATTATACCTTTTCCCAGCGGTTGTACTCGGCTCAGGAGGGAAAGGAACTCCTGAAAAGAGCCGGTTTTACAGAAGTTTCTGTTTTTGGCAATTTCTACAAAAACCTTTACAACGACAAGGCAGAGACTCTCGTCCTTTTGGCCAGAGTTCCGTAATAGACCCAGCCTTTTTTACTGGAACATTTCTTTCCTGATAGAAAGGGAAGCGGGCAACCATAACTCTATTCGTGTAATTCCTGGTTCCGTAACAAGAGAGAAGGTACTACCCTTCAAACGATGCTTTAACAGAAAAAAGAGAAACAATAGACCCAGTCCTGCTCCTTCTTCTGTATCATGAGAATCCAGTAGCAACTCAGTAAGAGTTTGGATACAACCGCTGCGGCTTTCCTTGTCCAGGATCCGGAGGCGCTCATAGTAATGGAGGGTGGAATTATTTTCAACTCCCACCTTTAGACCTTGCGGTTTCTTCTGCAGTTTCACTTTGACCCAAAAGGAGGGATCTACTGTGTTTAGGAATGCGTCATCGTCGAATGCAGGGAAGGATTTCAAATAGGATCGGAACTCTTCCATCCCACGTCTATAATCATCCATGTTATCGATATTAAATCCCTTTCTCTTAAAAAAATTACGCTTGAGATTGGCTTTGAAACCATTGGATACCAGCTCATGAATGCAGAAAAATAATTCACCCTTGTACTGTTCGAATCCCACAGCTCGGAATAGAACGAAAAGTTGACTCTCCAGTAGATCTCTCGAGGAAGACCGAATGGGAGGAACCCTGAAACCAACCTCTTTTCCTGCTAAAAAAAACCGTAGGGGGGATTGTTTCATGTTCCTTTCGTCATATTCGACCTACGAACCGGAGGAGCCCTTCCAGAATCGTCAAAGGATGAGGGGGACAGCCTGGAATGAACAGATCCACTGGTAGAATAGAACTTACCCCATTACCCTGTTCGGGATGGTCCTTATAGGGGCCTCCAGAGATCGCGCAGCTTCCCACGGCAATCACGACTTTTGGAGCGGGAACCGCACGGTAGGTTTTCTCCAGAGCGACCTTCATGTTCTCCGTTACAGGGCCTGTAACAAGAATCCCATCCGCATGGCGGGGGGATGCTACGAATTGAATGCCGAATCTTCCCATATCCCAGGCCAGGGTGTTTAAGACATTGCAATCGGCTTCACAAGCATTACACCCTCCGGCAGATACCTGCCTGAGCCGTAAGGAGCGATGGAACTTCTTTGAAATCGCTGTTGCTAGGGGCGGGGCAGGTAAGCCTTCGTTTGAAGATTGGGCGCTTTCGATTACTAACCTATTCCTCTCCTTCGCCGCTAAACGGTAATCCTTACTGAATCGAATTGCTCCCGAAGGACAGACATCAGCACAGGCTCCGCAAAATAGGCAGGATCCCATATCCAGGTGCAAACCTGACTCCTGAAAGAAAAGCGCTTCCACTGGACAGGAACTGATGCAGGAGGAACAATCCTCCGGACAGGGGTTGGGGTCAAGCACAGGCTTTCCCATGTACCGGTCCGGGAGATTGGGAGGATCCCCCTTAGGGTAGGGCATGGTTCTGTACTTTTGTTTCACTCTTGCTCGCAGGATGGATAGCAGGGGCGTGGTGATCATCCGGGATTCCTCCTTTTTCCTCTAGATCTTTCTCCTATAGATCATGCCCGCAGTAGGAAAGATTGAAACTCTTATTACAGAGGGGAAAATCGGAGATTTCACCCCCTCTCATCGCGTAGGCGAGTCCAAACCAGTTGTGGAAGGATGGATCGAATACTCGGTACCAGGCGAATTTTCCATTCTCGTCCGTAGCAGCCACGTGAACAATTTCCCCTCTCCATCCTTCGGTAATTCCGATGCCGAGAGACTGGGGAGTAAGAGTAAGCTCGACGGTCGATACATGGTCTTTCAATCCAGAATGGGATCCCGAAAGAGGCCCAGAATCAGGTTCCGGCACTGTCGGAGGATAGGGTTTTTTTTCCACTGCCATTTCCTCTGGAATGGTCTGGGTAATTTGGTGTAAGAATCGGAAGGATTCCTGGATCTCGAGCCACCGTAGGTACGCTCGGGCGTAACAGTCACCGGTTCCATGCACAGATACAGGGGGACGTTGTGTACGGTAGTACCCCCAGGGAATGTCCTGCCGAGCATCGATGGATAAACCTGTAGCTCGGGCAGCAAGGCCCACCAATCCCAATTCTTTCGCCACATGGGCAGTTACCACTCCCGTGCCTTCCAGCCGGGCCCGTACCGAGGGAGTGTCGAAGAATAGTTCGATGGCAGAGATTGTGTCCTCCTCGATTACCTGTAATCGGCTACGGAGATTGTCGAGGCGCTCCTTCTCTAAGATGTACCGGACTCCGCCCGGGCGGATAAGATTCCTCCCAAAACGGTTTCCACAAAGGAGTGCGGTAAGGTTCAGCACGTCTCCCCGAATGCGTCCGCAGTAGCTCTGTGTGGGGAGAAACCCAATGTCCCCGGAAAGGGCACCGATGTCTCCGATATGGTTGGCCAAGCGTTCCAGTTCCAGGGCAATAGCCCGGATCCATTCGGCATAGAAGGAAGGTTTAGAACCGGAAAGTCCTTCGACCAACAGGGCATACGCAGTTGCATGCCCAATCGTTGTGTCTCCCGCGAGGGTTTCTGCATAGTGGACACTCCTCCCGTTTGGACCCCCGGTAAGTGCGCGTTCCACCCCCCTGTGCTGATACCCTAGAGAGATTTCCAGATGGAACACCCGTTCCCCGTTACACTGAAAACGGAAATGCCCTGGCTCTATTACTCCTGCGTGTACAGGCCCCACTGCCACCTCATGGATTTCTTCCCCTTCCACCCGGAAGAAGTCGACCTTCCCTGCTTCTCCCTGGTAGAATCGGATAGGTTTCAACCAGGGATGACCCTGGGGAATTGTTCCGTAACGTTCCCACAGATCCCGCTCAAACCAGTGCAGGCAGGGAACTTCCGGGGTGAGGGCGGGGTAAACCTTCTCAACCATGCTGCAAACTACCTCGATGGTCTGTCTGGAAGGGTGGAGGATCGCACTGTAGAGGGTGTACCCGGATCCCGACGGAACAGCCCATAAACCAGCGATCCTGTTTCCCGTTGCCACTGCATCCTTTAGAGTCGCTTTAAAGCGGGAAAAGTCTAACGGGGGGATTTCTCGCAGGGGAATACGTTCACCGTTCCGCATCAGACACCTCCCCATCCGGAAAAAGCCACTGTGAGGAATGAGAGGATAGATTCGGGGATAAACAACCCCAGGATCAATGTAACACTCGCCAGCACCAGAGCCGGGGCCCACATCCACAGAGGCTCTTTTCCTCCAAAGGATACACTCAATCCTCCAGATCCAGCAGGAGAGACGGGGCCTCCGGTGACAGACGGCGAGCCCGGAACACTAGAGGCTGGAAACGTCATGGGGATCACGTATCGTGCCATGGAGAGGAATACGATAAAAAGGGCGACCAGATAGATGACGAGAGGAACCCACTGTTCACTTTCGATCATCCCCTTCAGAATAATCCATTCACTGAAGAACAGCCCAAAGGGGGGAGAGCCTGTAATGGCCAGGAATCCCGCCATCCAGAGAAAAGCGGTTCTGGGAGCTTCCTGGATCAGCCCTGTGACAGATTCGATCTTCTTCGTTTGGTAGATGGTTAGAATGTTCCCCGCTATAAGGAACAGAAAACCTTTTGCCAACGAGTGGTTTACCAGATGAAGCAGAGCTCCTGTGCCGGCCATCCCTCCCACACCGGCTCCCAGAGATAGAATCCCCATGTGTTCCACGCTGGAATAGGCAAGCATCCGCTTGAAATCCGTCTGCCGGATCAAAAACAAAGCGGCCATGAGCAATGAAGAAAGCCCGAACAGAATCAGGATATTCCCTCCCCATTCTTCCAGTCCAGCTTCCCGGAGAATGCTAAACCCCCGGAGGATTCCGAGAAATGCACAGTTCAAGAGAGAACCAGAAAGAAGGGCGGAAACCATCGAAGGGGCTTCGCTATGGGCGTCGGGAAGCCAGGAATGAAGGGGAGCCAACCCCATCTTAGTGCCGTACCCTACAAGGAGCAGGAGGAAAGCTACCTTGAGCCAGCGTACATCAAAACGGTGTGCGTTTTTTAAAAGATCAGGAATATGGAGACTGTCGATGTAGGTTCCCCCCGCATAGGAAAGAAAGATATTCCCCATCAGTGCAAGGGCGATCCCTACGGAGCAAATCAGCAGGTATTTCCATGTAGCTTCGAGGCTCCGGTGATCCTTGTGAAAATAAATGAGGGGGGCACTGGCAAGGGTGGTGCCTTCGATAGCCACCCATAGAAGACCCATGTCCGCACTGACACATACGAGACTCATGGTGGCGAGGAAAAAGAACAAACACCCAATGGTGATGGAACTCCGTTCTGTGTGGTTTCTCAGGTATCCTTTCGTGTAAAAGGCGACCATCAGGAAGAGGAAGCTTGTCACTGTAAGGATCAAGATTCCTAATGAATCGAGAAACACGATGGAAGTCCCTGGGTAGGCCCCTTCGCTCCACTGGCCCTGATAGAGCCAGAACCATACGGTAAGGGCAAAATGGGCTATACCACCGAGCAGCAACAGAAACAAGAGGGTTCGATGGTTCCGAAGAAGCAGGGAAACCAGTCCAAACAGAAAGGGTATGATAACGACACTCCAAATCATTCAAACACACCTCAATGTTTCAAAGTGGACAATTTATCCGTATCGATATGGTCGAACTCTCTGTTAATATGGTAAATCGCGATTCCCATAATGAATACTCCTACCCACACGTCCAGAAGAACCCCTAGTTCTACTAAAAAGGGATGGTCTACCGCTAGAGAGGCTCCAAAGGCATACACCCCATTTTCCATCGTCAGGTACCCTATTACCTGCGTAATGGCTTTTTTACGGCTTACGATGAGAAACAGTCCATTGAAAACGGTAAACAGGGCCAGCACAGGGACGAAAAAGAGCTCTTCAGGAAGAGATGCCCTCAGGGGAAAGGTGATCCAGTAACTCAGGGCAAGGAGGAACAGCCCTATTAGTAGCGATACCGTAGGTCCCACGAAAGGTTCCACTTCCCGAATCACTCCTGCCTCCTGCATCGACCGATGCAAAAGACGGGGAAGAATCACTCCTTTAATGGCAATCATGATTAGGGCAATAATCCACAGGGAGAGATTGATCCGTTCCCAATGCAGCACCAGGGGGAGGACCCCTATCACGAAGCCCTGTATAGCCACCGAAAGAATCATTACAGGGAGACGACTGGTGTTCAGTAAACGAATATTGGAAAGAAGGATCGTCAGTACGACAAGATTCAGGATTGTGTGTTCCATTTATTTTACCCGATGATCCATAGAAGTGCTACCCCAGCCAGGACTGTGGCCAGGGACAATGCGTGGGAAACCCGAATCAATCGAACCCGGGCAAGGATGGATTCTATGATTCCTATGATCACTGCTAAAAAGATCATGGAACCGAGAAAAACCAGCACGTCCAGGTAGAAGGATCCCCCTCGCCAGGGACTGCTGATACCTACCCAGAGAGAACCCAAAATCCAGAGTTTCAAGGCGGAGGTATAAAGAATTCCGGCCAGATCTGGACCACTATGATCCAGCACCATTACCTCGTGAATCATGGTGAGTTCCAGATGGGTATTGGGATCATCGAAGGGGATACGGGAGTTTTCCGCCAGAAGAACGATAAAGAGGGAAACAGAGATGAAGTACAGGGCCACTAATTTGCCCCCACCGATGGAAAAGGGATTCGAGAGAATTTCATGCAGGGAATATCCTTCGAGGCCGAACGAGAGGACCAGGAAACTCAATAGTAATGCCGGTTCTGCAAGGAAGGAAAAGAGCACTTCCCGGCTGGCTCCCATCCCTTCGAAAGAGGAACCTGTATCAAGAGCTGCGCAAACCAGACTGAATCGAAGAACCGCGAGAAGTGCAAAGAGGACGAAAAAGTCTCCCGGAAAGGAAATCCAGCTGGAATACCCGGGAAGGGGTAAAATGCAGAGGGCAGTCACTGCGGCGGCAAGGGCAATCCAGGGGGACAGGCGAAACACGACCGTAGTAGAAGAACTGTACACTACCCCTTTTTGAAGCAGTTTTACCAGATCGTAGTAGAATTGCAGGAGGGGTTGTCCTTTACGGCCTGCAAAAAAGGCTTTGATTTTGACAATCATTCCCAGGAAAAGGGGGGATAACAAGAGGGCAAGAATAAGACTCATGGATTTCCTCCCAGGAATAAGACCATGAGGATTATAAGTGTAAGGGCGATATAGAGAATATATACCTGGTTTCTACCTTCCTGTAATCCATAGATGCGGGTGGCGAATCTTGCTAATCCCTTAAAGAGGGGCTCATACACAGTTCGTACGAATAGATCGCACAGGGTAGAAGCGTAGGTGGCAGTTTCAGGGAATAGGTTCCCTTCCCAACGAAAGGATTCCGAGAAGGGTAACAACCTATGAAAAAGGCGAAGAATGGGCCGGGAAAAGGAAGAGGCAGAGTACTGCATACGGGGGGAGGGGAGAATGTATCCGCAATCCCATGTAGGGGAAGTCTCGATAGGTCTGCGCTTCAGAATCCATGTCCTGAGCATGAAAAGGAAGAAGGTAAGGAGTAAGAAGATAGAGCCCACGATAGCCAGAGGGAAAAGTGTTTGCCGCAAGATCTTTATCGTACCTAAAGAAGTATCATAGGAAATACCTGGCAGGGTCGAAACTACCCCCCCAAACACAAAGGGTGCCAGCCCGATACTTCCGATTCCAAGTAACAGATTCAAGCCCCCGAGAATATACAGGGGAATACGGAAAGTACCCCCTTCTACCCCATGGGCCCTTTCTGCGCTGTATTCACCTTTCCTATTTCGGAGTTCTCCTAGAAAGGAAATCCCGAACAATCGGGTGAAACAAGCAACACTTCCTGCTCCAATCAGTCCCAACGAGAGCAGCACCAGGATGGCAAGGCTGATATCCAAAAAAGTGTTTCCCTGCAAGCAGATAGTTAGTACGGCAACAACAAGAAGGAATTCCCCCACGAATCCATTAAGCGGCGGTAATCCCGCGATTCCGAGAGAAGAAAGACCGAAAAGGGCCCCTGTCGAGGGAAGCTTTTTCCATAGTCCCCCCAGTTCCTCGATGTTCCGTGTATGCACCGTATGGAGTACTGTTCCAGCACCTAAAAACAAGGACGATTTGAGTAGACCGTGATTGATCACATGGAACAGGGCGGCAGTGAAGCCTAGCAGGGCTCCTATTCCTAAAGACCTGCTCATTCCGTAGAGGCCTATACCTAAGCCCATCCCGATGATCCCGATGTTTTCAATGCTGGAGTACGCGAGAATTTCCTTCATGTCCTTTTTCCCCAGGGCATGGAGGATCCCCACGACCCCTGTCAGGGCTCCAACAGAGACGCATATGATTCCCCACGAAAGGGGGATTTTTCCCTCTGCCCAGGACACTACACGGACGAGACCATAGATACCTGTTTTGATCATCACCCCACTCATCAAGGCAGAAACAGGAGAGGGAGCTGCCGGGTGGGCTTCCGGGAGCCATACATGGAGAGGAACGAATCCTGCTTTCGTTCCAAACCCGATGAAGGCAACTATAAATAGAACGGTTCCCATGGCCGCGGGGTACTGAAATGCATGGAAGTCCCATACTTCGAGATCTGAACCAAGGAGTGCAAACAGTATCAGGAGGAAGGCTGTCCCTCCATGGGTAGCAATGATGTATACCCATCCTGCTTTTCGCACCTCTTCCTTATTGTTCTCGTGTAGAACAAGGAAAAAGGAAGCGAGTGACATCCCCTCCCAGGCGAGGAGGAAAAGCACCCCATTCCAGGCCGTAAAGACCAGGGAAATACCGCCGAAAAGGCAGAAATAAAAAAACCAGTACGCGGAAAGTGACCTATGCGTACTCTCTGGATAGAAGTACCCGTAACTATAGAGAGCTGAAACGCCCCCCACAATTCCCAAAAGTAGGAGGAACAGAGCAGAAAGAAGATCTATTCGAAGGTAGAAGGACCCAAACGGAACACTCCAGCTCAGGTAGAGCTCTTCGGCCTTTCCTCCGATCAAAACCCATAGGGCCGCCCCCAGGATCGCAAGGGAAGAAACCACAACCGTCACCGTTCCTACGATATGGGTCACCTTCCTGTTTCGTATGAAACATAGAAGTACGCTTCCGATTCCCAGTACTCCCCAGGAACCGATAAGTAGGGGAATCCCCAAGTACAACCTCCTGCTGCTATTTTTTTGATTAGAGTTTTCTGATATTCCTTGAAAATGACCTTCTATGTCAAGGGGATCGCTTTTCCACGAGAATTCCTTTTATTACCTGGTAAAAAAAGGTATACAGGGCAGCGATTATGTAGAAAATCCCCGCGAGAATGAAAAGCCAATGGAATCCAGCACTCATGGAAAGCATTTGGGCTATAGGGGAAGAAATAACCGAAGCGAATCCATTGGATGCCCAGGCCAGAGGAACGAGAGACTGCCCATGGCGCTGAACCATACGTAACCCGATAGGGAAAAAGACTCCCATCCAGTACCCGGGAATGGAGACCATTACTAAGGCAATACTGTACCGAACAATAGAAGGTGTTTGAGCGAGGGGAAACATGAGAAAAGGTACTACCGTCTCATACAGGAAAAGAATCAATAGGATCTTAAAAGCAGCTTTTAGGGTGATGATCTCCAGATGGCTTCCTGCCTTTCCAATTCTCATGCTCCCGATTCCGGCAGACACCAAAAGGCCTGTAAAAACAATCGTTACTGTCAGGAAAGGATCTCCCACGATTCTTCTAAAGAAAGCGAGCCAGCTAATTTCCAGGAATAGAAAAGCGACTCCAATACAGAAAAAGTAAATAACCGCATAGAGTCGTCCAGCTGAAGGAGTTCTGCGTCCTCCCCCCAGGACTACCGCAACAAGTAGAAGGGGGAAAGCGATAATTCCCATACAAACCCCTGTGATCACCACAATCAAATACCCCAATTCAGCTTTTCGTACTGCATCACTCCCCAATTGAGAAAAGATTTGCCCCAACCCCTTCCAGGTAAAAAAATTATGGAAGTATGGCCTTTGATCCGTTACAGGAGACACATCGTACACCCACTGGTCGATCAACACCTGTGGATCTTTTTCCAGAATCGTTTCCGCTCCCCAGTGGTAATACGAATACAGTTGGCCCGGAGGTCCTTCCACCCTATTCAGATAGGGAAGATGCTTTTCGATCCGGATGTCGGGGTAGTACTCCGGGTCCATCCCTAAAGCAGGCAACAGATCGAGGAATCGTTGTTTCCGTTGAGTGGATACAGGAACGATACCGACCATCAGGAGAAAGGCCAGATAGTTTCTGGCCAGAAGAATGTAGTTCTCCGGATCCTTTATACCTCGTTGTTGAAGGGCTCGTTTCGCCAGGATAAGGAACCGAAACGCATCCCGGGGAGGAGATTGTAATCCTCGACTCACTGAAAGAATCCCATCCTCGGTAAGAATCGAAAGGGTCTCTCGTACACCCTCAGCGGTGAGAAGGTAATTTTCCCGGGGGGCGAGGAGACCAGAAGTGGTGGCAGGGAGGCTTTCCGTAGAAGCAATGTGGATAATGTCGAACCTCCTATCCTGCATTTTGGCCTGTTCCAGGAACAATCGAGGTTCTTCCGAAATGATCTCCATATGACCTTCCTCAAAAGCGGAGCCGCTGTATTTTTGAAGGTATTCCGCGAGGATATCTGCCACTATAGGATCACTTACCACTACTGTTATAGAAGAAGCATTGAAACGCCTGGCTAATACAAAGTTCAGACCACCCGTTTCATCCAGAATAAGAACCTTAGGATGCTCTACAATCCGATAAGGAACCGACTGGGGTGTAGTGTCGAGAATCTTTGCTTCTTCAAGGGTAGATAGTTTGAATATAGTTCCAAGTAGTTCTCCATCCTTCAGGATAGCAATCTGGGGGGGAGGGGGGTCCGATGCCTGCAAACCTGCGAAAGGGGTATAGTGAAGGGCAGAAGACTCGAATAATTGGTAGGTTCCTCTTGGACTCCTTTTTTCCATCAGTTTTGCCGCCAGACCTTCTTCTTTCAACTTCAGCATCGTGTAGAGAGGCTTGTAGTATGCGGGTTTAGGTTCCCAGGGTAGAAAGGCTATCACCAGTACCACCAGCAGGGAAGACACCCAGAGACGCTCCACAAAATCCCTGTCCCTGGAGGATATGGTTAGAATCCAGCACACCCCCCCCAGTATCCCTAATAAACTGAAAGCCTGGAACAGTTGGTGGGAAGGAACCCAGTTAAGTAAAAAAAGGGGAGCCAATCCGCCGATGCCACCGGCTACGAGATTTATTCCGTAGAGTAGGGGGGCATCCTGGGAAAAGAGTTCCAGCATGGCCGCGGAAACAAATCCCCCAAAGAAAAATAATAGAAAAAGTATAAATATGTATAATAAAAAATACATTAATTGTGCTGAATCGAATACGAAATAAAGAAAATCTAGGGGTAATGACTCAATCAAAGGGATGGATATGGCTGTTGCAAGGGTAAAGAGGAATAGCCCAACCCCGATCCATAGCTCCATCCGAAGGGAGACTGTCCTGTGAAGAAGGGTAAGCAGGGTCCCACTAGCACCGATCCCGAGAAGTGCAATTCCAATAACGAAGAAAGCGATATGGTGATGCTTGGTTTCGGAGAAAAATCGCATAAGGACAACCTGCTCTGCAATGAGGCTGAATCCAATGCAGAACATGGTGATCATGGAGGCAAGTTTTCGGATGAACAGGAGCAATGAAAAGCCTAACCCTTCCACAGAATACACTCTAGGTTCTCCTTCCTATCTGGTATCTGTTTTTCGAGTGAAAGGAACGAACCGTACCGGCATTAGCTGGGTAGTGCGGAAGGTACTGTCTATACCTTTTTCAACCAGTGTCAACATCTGAACCTCGTAGGGCCCCCCTAAAGGAATGACGATTCTTCCCCCCGCCTTTAGCTGGTTTAGAAGAGGAGGGGGCACATGTCCAGCCGCAGCTGTGACGATAATGGCATCGAAGGGGCTTTCCTCTTCCCACCCGTAGTACCCGTCTCCTTTACGGGTCCGTACAAAACCGTATCCTGTGTCGTCGAGGGCTTTTCTGGCCCTATCTGCCAGTTCCGGGATGATCTCTATTGTGTACACATGGGTAGTGATCTCGGCAAGAACCGCTGCCTGGTATCCGCTTCCTGTACCGATCTCGAGGACCTTCTCCCCACCCTTGAGCTGTAACACTTCCGTCATATAGGCCACGATGTAGGGCTGGGAGATAGTCTGCCCGTACCCGATAGGAAGGGGAGTATCATCATAGGCTCTTTCTTCTAGATTAAGAGGTACAAACCGATGGCGAGGTACTTTACGAAGAGCCGCAAGAACCTTTGGATCTCGAACTCCCCTTGCTTCGATCTGGGAAACCACCATCCGTTCCCGCGCGCGGGTGAATGCTTCTTCCTGTTGGACCTGAAAAGACCTCTCCATCCCCTTTGAAGTTTGCGGAGTTTCCTCTTTTCCAAGAGAGTAAAGGGATGTAACGAAGAGGAATTCGAATGTAAAGAGTAGACCAAACCACAGCTTTATAAGAATAGCGGTAGAACGATTAGCCGCCTTCATGCCCTTTAACTCCTCCTACATCAGGATCTTCATACCTTATTGCCTTTAAACCGTATAACTCTTCACACCATAACTCTTCACAAACGGCTATTCACACCCGTGGCCCAGGTCTGTAAAAGTGTTCCCCCTCCACGTGGTGGAGAACCCATTTCCAGGCATCCGAAATAGCGAAAGCGGCTAGAACTTCCCCGCACACGATAGCCACGGAACCGGAACGGTAGATCTCGATCACCTTGCATTCCAGCCAGGCCGCCACTCCCTGGGGTACAAGAGCGTCCACCCCTGTTCCTCTGGAAAATGGAATGTCCCATTCCTTGAACTTGTCTACCGTTCTTCCCGAAATATTTCCCGTCTTGAGAACCAGATCCTTTTGCTGGTAGGTAGGAAGGGCTGCAATGAACTCCTTCTGCAGTTCTAGATTCTCGAAGGTAGCATGACCAGGGTCGCAAACAAAGAGGAGACGGGTAACAGGTTCGTAATCGAGGGGGCAGGTCCAGGCAATCGGGGCCAGATCGTATCGACCTTCTTTCCCTTTTGTACAGATCCAGAGAACTCCGCCTCCATTGAGAAGGGTGTAGGCTTTTTCCAGGGTGACCGGGTTATACTGTATGTCCTTCATAAAAAACTATTTTACCATGGCTTTCGAAATAAATGGTACAGGTTTTGGTACGTGGAACTTGTTAAATGCGAATTTACCGTGTGATTTCCCAGTTAGCTACGGGCCCCTCAATGAGGCGCATCAAGGGGTGGGGCTCTATCTCCGATAGCCCTGCCCACTGTCGATATCGTTTTGGATCGCGGGTTTCGAGTTTATGGAGGAGATGTTGCCATTCGTAGGCAAGCTGTCCGGTTGTAAGAGGAATAGGTAAAGCCGTCGCGGACGGATCTATTTTGCGAGAATCGAACCGGTAGCCCCGAATCCTGGCCTCTTCCAGTACCGGATAGAGGTAGGCATGGATGGCGGAGATAGGATCCGGTTGTTCCCGAAATCGTGTGAGCTGAGGATGATGGGTATACCCATTTGTGTTCCCTTCAAGCACTGCTTTTGCCAGGAGCCCTTCCCGCCACAGGGCTACGAGTCCTTTAGAATCCAGGTATCTGGGATGAATGGACCACAGACGCATAGGTTAAATCCTGGATTGAATATAGCAACTATCAAATAATTGTTCAGGGCTTTCTCCCAATGTGTAACCCTCTTCATAATCCTTATCGTTCTCCGGCTGTTAACC
>CALKLC010000056.1 GCA_937991975.1 uncultured Spirochaetales bacterium
ATGGATTGGGGGGAAGCCCTGCAAAGGATGAAAGGGGGGGAGTTCGATGCGATCGATACGATCTTTAGAACTCCAGAGCGAGAACAATATGTAGACTTTTCATCTCCCTATAAGAGTATCGAAGTTCCTATTTTTTTTCACCGGGATATCTCAGGGATCGCATCGGCAAATGACCTGCAAGGGTTCGTCGTAGGTGTTAAGAAGGGGGATGCGGTGATCAGGATCCTACAGGAACAGGGGGTGTTCAACCTGCAGGAATTCTTGAACTACGAGTCCATCGCGATGGCTGCGAAATTGGGGATGATTCGCGTCTTTTCGATCGATAAACCTCCTGCACTCTACTATCTTCACAAGTACGATCTTCTGGATCAATTCCGAAGCACCCTGCCTCTCTATACAGGAGAACTCCACCGGGCGGTTCGTAAGGGGAACAGGGCTCTTCTATCCTATATTGAATCTGGTTTTAAAAAAATTCCCTCCGAGGTGTATCAGAAGCTGGAAGAAAAGTGGTACGGACAAGCTCTTAGCCCGCCCGTCGATTTATCCCTTTTATGGAAGATCCTTGCAGGGGTTCTTCTGGTTATCCTGTTTTTATTCTTTTGGATTGTCACCCTGCGGAGAGCGGTCAAACGTCGAACAAAGGAACTACTTGAAGAGAAAGAGTATGTTTCCTCCCTGTTCAATTCTATCGGGGAAGGGATCCTTCTTTTCGATGCACACGGCACGGTCCTTTCCTGCAATCGGAGTTTCGAACGGCTGATCGCCTTCCCTCTATCCAGGTTTCTCCCCCTTCCACTGAAAATCCTCTGTGCAGAAACTCCTTCCTACTCGGAAGAAAAAGCAAGAGAGATCATACGGAAAACGATTGAAGAAGGGCCCCAACGGATCGACTGGAATGCCCGGCATCGAAGGGGTCATTCGATCCCCGTTGAAGTGACCTTTAGGGCCCTTACCGTAGGGGGAGAAAAGAAAGTGATTGCCAGTGTACGGGACATCTCCCAACGGATTCAGTACATCGAAACATTAACCTCTGCCCTTAAAGAAAAAGAAGCATTGATGCGGGAATTGGTGCACCGCACCAAGAATAACCTTCAACTGGTCAGTTCCCTCATTTCCCTCTATCTGGGGGATTCAGAAGATCGAAAAATCCGCACCATCGTGGCAGAACTGCAGAACAGGATCGCTTCCATCGCTACTGTGCATCAGATGCTCTGTTCCACAACAGAGCCTGCTGGGTTGGTGGATCTAAAACCGTACCTGGAAAAGATCCTTGAGCTTGCCAGAGAAGGATTCCACCTGGATAGCCGGAACATCACTCTTAGCTCTAACGTAGAATCGATCGGCGTACCACCCCAAACAGCAGTGGTAATCGGTCTTGCGGTGAACGAACTTGTAATCAATGCAGTGAAACACGCCTTTTCAATCGAAGAAGGCGGAACCATCCAGGTCAGTCTCCGTTCCCTTTCACCCGATGAAGCATTGCTTGCGGTCACTGATTCGGGAAAAGGGTTTCCCCCCGGGTTCGATCCTCGAAAAATAGAAACCATTGGTTTTCTTACCTTGTACAACTTCATCGAACAACAACTGAAGGGGTCTCTCGATTTTTATCCCGCCCAGCCCAGGGGGCTGACCGCTTCTATCCGGTTCCCCCTTCTAAAACAAAACCATTCTTGACCGAGTTCTGTTTTACCCACTGTTTCGATACCTCCGACCCGCAGCCACCCCCATCTTTCTCTTCCGGTTTTTTTGGGGGGCCCGATCCCACTCCGTACCCCCCCGCCAGGGCCCGACTGAACAAGGACCAGGGGGTACCTTCTATCTTAAAACAACAACTTCTCTCTTAACACAACACAATTAGGGCAACGTGGCCTCTTGACAGAGAGCCCCAGACTCGATAGAGTATCGTTAGATTTTCAGGGCGGGGTGAGCATTCCTCCAGGGGCTGCATGCAGATAGCCCTAAGGAGTGGCAAGTCCCCACCGGCGGTGAAAGCCCGCGACTCTTCCTTTTCGGAAGACTGAACCGGTGAAACTCCGGTGCCGACGGTATAGTCCGGATGGAAGAAAATCGGTTTGTAGGTCGGTTTCGCCCTGAAGACTTCGGTCTTCAGGGCTTTTTTTTTCGACCCGTCACCTACCTTCGATACGCCTTCCATCCGGATGCCCTGCTATAGGAGCAAAGGAATGGAAGGAATAGAAGCACCCAATACCACACAATTCTTGCGACGAGCCCTCAAGCTGGCACGGAAGGGCCGGGGATCGGTTTCCCCGAATCCTCTGGTTGGGGCAGTACTTGTAAAAGGTAGGAAGATCATCGGGGAAGGGTTTCATCAAAAGTATGGGGAAAAACACGCGGAAGCTCGGGCGATGGAAGATGCCGCGAGAAAGGGACATTCTGTCGAAGGAGCGGATCTGTACTGTACTCTGGAACCCTGTTGCTTCACTGGTGTGGGTAAACACCAACCTCCCTGCACTGACTTGATCCTTCGATCCGGGATCGCCCGGGTGTTTGTTAGTACTCTTGACCCCCACCCCTGCGTTCGCGGCAGAGGAATCCAGATCCTTCAAGATGCGGGTGTACCGGTAGCGGCAGGGATCCTTGCTTCTGAAGCTCTATCTTTGAACGAGGGCTACTTCACCTATCAAACCATGAAACGACCCTTCGTGCACCTCAAGATCGCCCAGAGTATCGATGGCAGAATCGCAGCCCTCGAGGGGGATTCCCGATGGATCACCGATGAGAAAGCCCGTCGTATGGTTCATAGCCTACGGGCTACCTACGATGCAGTTCTCGTGGGGAAGAATACAGTTCGGGTAGATGATCCGGAACTCACCGTGCGCCTCGTGAAGGGGAGGAATCCTTACAGGATCGTCCTGGATAGCCGTCTTGAACTCCCCCTCTCTTCCCGGATCTTTCACTTAGAGGATCCGGAACGTACCATCGTGATCACTGCAATTTCTCCTCTTTCATCAAAGAGTAGGGGGCTTACAGAAGAAAAATCGAAAGCCCTTGAAGAAAAAAGGAAGGCTTTGGAAGGGCTGGGCGTAAGGGTTATTTTTGTGCCGCCACGCCCCTCCCCACTCCCTGCCCCATCTAGATTGCAAGGGCAATCCGATGATCTTCCCCCCGTTCCTCTCCGGCCTTCCCTACCGGCCGTTCTCTCCTGTCTGGCGGACCTCGGGATTCGATCCATCCTGGTGGAAGGGGGGGCCTCCATATTCACTTCTTTCCTGAGGGAACACCTATTCGATCGGATTACCTTCTTCATCGCTCCTCTGGTACTGGGAAAAGGAATCGAGGGGATCGGGGATCTGGGCATCCGTAAGATCGCCGAGCACCTATCCTTCGAACACCTGAAGAGCCGTCGGGTCGGAAACCAACTTGTGCTGGACGGGTACCGGCAGGGGTTCTGGGAAGAACTGTACAACCTGGCAGTACCTTCGCCTCATCCAGCCCATTACCTTAATTCGGACCGTCTGACATCCCTTGCT
Organism: uncultured Spirochaetales bacterium; assembly: GCA_937991975.1. Classification (GTDB taxonomy): domain Bacteria; phylum Spirochaetota; class Spirochaetia; order DTKZ01; family DTKZ01; genus DTKZ01. The sequence continues at coordinate 3,492 of CALKLC010000056.1, forward strand.
GAAGGGAGCCTATTATCTACAAGCCTAAGGAGGCAGTAGCATGTTTACCGGTATCGTGGAAGAAGTAGGAACCGTTCGGTCGGTACAAAAATTGGGAAGCGGGTGGGCACAGATCGAGGTGGACGCGAAGATCGTTCTAGAAGGGAGCAAAGTAGGGGATTCCATTGCGATCGACGGTGTGTGTCAGACCATTAAACGACTTACTTCCCATTCCTTCATCGTGGATACCCTGGCAGAAAGTCTTAAAAAAACCACCCTGGGGCACCTCCGGAGCGGGTCACGGGTAAACCTGGAACGGGCCTTACGGCTCGATGGGAGGCTGGACGGTCACTTTGTGCAGGGCCATGTGAGCGGGGTTGCTCAGATCAGGACGATCCATAGGGAAAAGGATAACGTGTACATCACTGTTTCACTGCCACCCTCTCTACTTTCCACCTGTGTAGCCGAAGGATCCATCGCGTTGGACGGAATAAGCCTCACCATCGCTTCCATACAGGGAAATTCCATCACGGTGAACCTCATTCCCGTTACTCTGGAACGAACTACCTGGAAGTATAAACAAGAAGGTGACCTGGTGAACGTAGAAACCGACATTATCGGTCGATACGTAGCAAAGTTTTTAGGATTGGAAAAAGATCGGGGTCTGGAAAACCAGCACAGCCTTAACGCAGTAGGCCTAAAGTGGGAATCCTTCCGCGGATGGAAGGGGTTCCACAGTTCCAGCACCCTGGAAGAATAACCATGCAGGAGGTAGAAATATGCAAGAGCTGAAGAACCGTACAGTAATCGATGTGGAAGAGGCCGTGGAAGAGTTACGGGCCGGCCGGATTCTCATCGTTACGGATGACGAAAATCGGGAGAACGAAGGAGATTTCATCATGGCTGCAGAGAAGGTGAATCCCGAAGCGGTAAACTTCATCATCACGGTCGGAAGAGGTCTTCTCTGTCAGGCCATCACCCTCCAGCGAGCCTGGGAACTCTCACTGCCCTTCATGGTGAAGGACAATACCTCGGTCCATACCACAGCCTTCACTGTCAGTGTGGACGCGAAAGAAGGAACCACCACGGGGATCTCCGCATTCGATCGGGCGATCACCATACGGACATTGATCGATCCCCGAACCAGGCCGGAGGACCTTCTTCGACCCGGACACATCTTCCCTCTCATCGCACGAGAGGGGGGCCTTCTGGCTCGAAGAGGTCACACGGAAGCTACAGTAGACCTCTGTCGGATCGCGGGTCTCTATCCTTCAGGAATCCTCTGCGAGATCCTGGACAAAGATGGGCACATGGCCCGCTTCCCTGAACTGATGGAATTGGCCGAACACCATGGATTGAAAATCATCACTGTTGAGCGGATTCTGGAGTGGATCACCCGCCACTATCCCGATTCCGCCCACCTACCCTGCGAATCTATAAGGAGGACAGTTCTATGCGCGAAATAATCGGAAATCTATCTGCGGAAGGGAAGGAGTTCGCCATTGTGGTGAGCCGGTTCAATTCTCTCATCTCCGACCGCCTGTTGGAGGGAGCTCTGGATTGTATCCTCCGCCATGGGGGGAATAGCGAGAACATCACGATCGTGCGGGTACCAGGATCCTTCGAGATCCCTCTCGTTGCCAGTAGCCTGGCAACGAGCGGGAAGTATGATGCGGTGATCTGTTTGGGAGCCATTATCCGGGGAGCCACACCCCACTTCGATTATGTGGCCTCCGAGGCAGCGAAAGGGATCGCGCAGGCGTCCCTCTCTTCCTCTGTGCCTGTCATTTTCGGGGTGCTCACCACCGAATCGATCGAACAGGCAGTAGAACGAGCAGGTACCAAGGCGGGAAACAAAGGGTGGGATGCAGCCCTTTCCGCAATCGAGATGGCGGATCTTATGGAAAAGATTCACGCCTTGCCAGCGGTAACCTGATCATAACTTCGAAAGATCATCATTGTTTCCCGCGGGTTCCCCGAAGGCTGAAAAGCAACGTACGTTCCCCTTCTAGGGCGGATCTCCACCAGTCCCTCCACAGCCAGCAGGCCCAATGCTCGTTTCACCGTAGTGGTACTCACTCCCATGTCCTGCGCCACCTGCCTCTCACTGATCCGCTTTCCTGGTTCCAGCACCCCCTTCAGGATCGCCTGCTTGATCTTTTCGTAGGCTTTTTCTGTCAGGGACTTGATTTCTTCTTTTAGAAGCTGAAGGTTAGGTCTTTTAGCCATATTCTTCCCCGCTTTAAAAGAAGCCGAAGATCCTGAAATCCAGTCCGAGGGATTCTGCGGTTCGGGCAAGTTCCTCCCTTGTAATAGAAGAAACTTCCACCCCTTCCCTCTCTGTCTTCATCATCGATTCATACTCGATTTCTCCAGGAATATAGAGCCGTTCAACCCCTTCTGCCCTTGGACAGGAATGGATTTTTTCGATATATCGATCCATTTCATCGAGAAACTGCTTTCCAGGAAGAAAAGCATCGATCTCCAGAGCTAGAAATAGATGTCCGATTCCCTGGGGTTTGTCCGTCCCGGTATACAGGTGGCCTACATCAGTTAGATATTTTGACCCTGATAACAATCCGCAAAGGATGTCGATTAAAAGAGCCAATCCCGATCCTTTTGCGCCACCCAGCGGGGTGAGTAGCCCTTTCAATGCCACTTCCGGATCAGTAGTCTCCTTCCCCTCGGAATCCAGTGCCCAACCAGGAGGCAGAGGTTTCTTGTTTCGGGCATAAAGGAGGATCTTCCCTCTAGCTACGGTGGTAGTAGCCATATCGATGACGAACGGTAGACCGGATCCCGAAGGAATCGCGACCGATAAGGGGCTGGTTCCTACCATGGCCTCTTTCCCTCCCCACGGCGCCACCGTAGGATTCGCGTTGCTGAAGGCAAAGCCTATCATTCCGTGGGGAAGGGCCATCATTGAGTAGTATGCAGTAACCCCAAAGTGGTTACTATTCCGCACAGAAGCCACACCGATCCCATGGGTACGGGCAGCTTCTATGGCCTGCTCCATTCCGAAGACCCCAGCTATAGGCCCCAGTGCGTTCATCCCATCGATACGGACTATCCCCCCCTTTCCGCCGATGATACGGGGAGCCGCTCCCGGATTCACCCCTCCATCCTGAATGCGTTTCACATAGATCGGCAGCTTGGAAATCCCATGAGACTCGATTCCCCTCTGATCGGCAAAAAGGAGAACCTTCGCCACCGTGTCCGCGTTCGGTTTTGGCACCCCGGCTGCCTCTAGCACCTTCGAAGCTGCCTGTTCCAGCACTTTCCTCTGGATTCGGAGCGTTCCCGTGTTCCCTTGGCCGTTCATGACAGGACCCCCATCTCCTCAAGGATCTTCTTCAGCTGTTCCCGTTCCTCTGTACTCATAGGACCCACCGGCTCGAAACAGGGGCCCGCTTCTATTCCGATCAGTTCCAGTGCTTCCTTTATGACCGTTGGGAAAGTTCCCAGATTGAATGCGATCCGTAGGGGCGCCAGTTTGAACTGGGCTTCGAGGGATCCCACTCGATCACCCGCCATGAACTTATCGTAGATATCCGCCACCAGTCGGGGCGCCACATTGGCACAGGCCGCTACTGCCCCTGTTCCTCCATAGCAGAGACATGCATGGATCAATGTATCCCGGCCGATCATCACCTGGAAATCCTTTCCACGGGTGAGACGGATATACTCGGCTGTCAAGGTCATATCGCCGGTTGAATCCTTTATCCCCACAATGTTAGGGACATCAGCAAGCTTCGCGACCGTAGAAGCTGTAATCGTGACTCCTGTTTTCGGAAGGTTGTTATACAGAATGATCGGGAGCTTCGTGCTTTTGGCAATTTCTGTAAAATGCTTTGCCAGCTGATCCTGGCTGGGACTGATGAACATGGGGGTCAGTACCGACAGAGCATCCACCCCTACCTCCTCTGCAATGTGTGCCAGGCGAATACTGCCCCGTGTTGTTATGTGGTTCGCCCCCGCATATACGGGGACCCGCCCCTTCACTTCATCCTTCGTAATGGCAAGGACATCCCGGTACTCTTCTTCCGACAGAGCGTAAAACTCTCCGGTAGTACCTATGGCAAAGATCCCATGTACTCCTCCATCCAGTAGGTACTTGATCAGTTTTCGCAGGGCCTTTTCATTCACCTTCCCTTCCTTTGTGAGGGGAGTGATCATGGCAGGTAAAATTCCTTTGGGTACGAAGTTCATATCATTCTCCCTCCTACACCTAGATGGCATTACAGATGGTGGGGCCATCGAACTGTTTCAATGCTTCCAGCTGCTCATAGGAAACC
>CALKLC010000057.1 GCA_937991975.1 uncultured Spirochaetales bacterium
GCATCGGTTGATCAGTTGACCTATGAAGAGTTCATTCGATCCATCCCCAATCCCACTACGCTGGCAGTGATCAATATGGATCCTTTAAAGGGGTCTGCCATTCTGGAGATCGATCCAGCAATTACGTTCTCCATCATCGACCGTTTGTTTGGCGGAAAGGGGGAAAGCGCAAAAGTCACCCGAGATCTTACAGACATCGAGCAGTCGGTAATGGAGGGAATCATCGTCCGGGTTTTAGGGAATATGCGGGAAGCCTGGAGCCAGGTGATCGATCTACGACCCCGGTTGGGGCAGATCGAAACCAACCCGCAGTTTGCCCAGATCGTTCCCCCTACCGAAATGGTGGTGCTGGTAACCCTGGAAACAAAAGTAGGTGATGTAGAGGGGATGATGAACTTCTGTATCCCCTATCTCACCATTGAACCGATCATTTCCAAGCTGTCGGCTCAGTACTGGTATTCTTCTGTCCGCAGGGGAGCTACGACGGAAAACCTCAATATCCTGCGGGAACGTCTCTCTACGGTAGATGTTACTGTTGTAGCGGAGGTGGGGAGTATGCAACTCACTGTCCGGGAGGTGCTTGCCCTAAGCGTAGGGGACGTTATCCGACTTCCCAATGTGCGTGCCACCGATCCGATGATATTGAAGATCGGGAATCAACCGAAGTTCCTCTGTAAACCAGGAGTAATAGGAAAAAAATTAGCCGTACAGATCATCAAGAAGCTCGAAGAAGCGGAAGAGGAAGAATTTGAAGAGCTGACGGCGGAGGGGGAAGAGTAGTATGAGTGATGGATCGCTGACACAAGAAGAAATAGATGCGTTGTTGCAAGGATCTGCATCCCTCGATCTAGGCGGAAAAGGGGCAACTCCTTCAACAGCAAGCACTGTAACTGCCGCACAACGGACTCAATTCGAAGGAATCCTGCAAAAAACAGTTGCTTCCCAGGCCTCGAACCTCTCCATGCTGGTCACGAAAACAGCCAACTTTGGGCCTCTCAAAGTTGATGTGATCCCTAAAGAAAAGCTGTTTCAGGCTCTGGAAGATCAACTGGTACAGATCTCTATGCCTTTTTCCGAAGGTTTGTCAGGAGAACACCTTTATATCCTTCCTGAAAGCCTGGCAGTATCGATTGCAGGGCTCATGATGGGTCAGGAGGGAGTAGAGCTGAATGAAGCGGCCCTTTCTGCATTACAGGAAGCTATCGGACAGATTGCCGGACCTGTTCTTACCGCATTGGGAGATTCGCTCCGTTCAACTGTGATGACAGAACCTCCGACAGCTACCCGAATTCCGAAGGACGCTCTTTCGGTTGCCTCTGATACCCTGGTGGTTGTCACCTATCCGATTATGATCGAAGGGGAAATGCCTGCTGACATGCTGGAAGTGTTTACCGCCGACGAGGTGATTGCGATTCTTTCCAAAGCAACTCCTGCCTCCCCTTCCGTATCTCCCAAGGCAAGTCCCACCGTGGGGCAAAGCTCAGGATTTATGCAACCATCGACGGGGTCCGCACTAGCTGGTTTCCCGGGAACTTCAGGAGGAGGGATGGCATCGCCGTTTCAAGGGATGCCTTTAGGGGGTACTCCCCCCATGACAGCTCCGAATGTACAATCGGTGCAATTCCCCAGTTTGCAACCTGGGCCGCCGCCCGCAGAGCATGGCAACATCAGCTTGCTGATGGATGTCTACATGGAGATGACGGTTGAACTGGGGCGAACCAGGAAGTTGATCAAAGAGATTTTAGGAATGGGAGAGGGTACCATCATCGAACTGGACAAGCTGGCAGGTGAACCCGTGGATATTCTTGTGAACCACAAGCTCATTGCCAAGGGAGAGGTAGTCGTTATCGATGAAAATTTTGGTGTACGGGTAACAGAGATCGTGTCACCCATGGAGAGAATGAAAGATTTGACATAAATATTTCTATATCTCCGTGAGTTTCCAGGTGAAAGGGAGGGGAACCTGAAACGAACGAATCTATTTAGTATTCTGATAGCATTCTATTTGCTATCCAGTGCGGTGGGGGCTCAGGAAGCACCTAAAACTACACCGAGGGCTCCTGCCAATGAAAAAGAGCTAGTATTCTCAGAGGATCGTGCACCTGAAGCAGGGGAGCAAAGGAACATCGCTCCGTTTGGAATCTGGGATTTTTTCCGGATGCTCCTGATTTTAGGGTTCGTACTGGTCCTGGTATACGGGTTCTTCCACTATCTAAAGAAGCTATCCTCTCCGCGGGAAACAGGCCTCGAAATGGTTCGGTTGTTGGAAAGTAAAGCCCTTTCCGGAAACAAACAATTACATCTGGTGGAGGTGGGGGAACATATCGTACTGATTGGAACATCGGAGAGTGCGATTCAACTTCTTCTCGAATTGAAAGATCGGGAGACGATCGATGCAATCCGGTTAAAAGTATCGGAGATGCCTTCCACAAGGCAATCCAAAAATTTCATCGATCTGGTACGGCAATACTTTCATCGGGAACCGAGGGGTGGTCCCGGGGGGCCATTGGATGTGTCGGGGGAATCAGGTACTTCAGGAGAAGAGTCCCTCGAGTTCATCCGTAAACAGAGAGAAAGATTGAATAAATTGCACTGAAGGCTGCGTTTTTTGGGAGGGGAACGATGCCAAAACCGTTTTTGCTATTGTTAATAATTTCTTTATTTTTTAGTGCAGGCAACATAGCTCTGGAGGCGCAGGCCGCCAGGAATCAGCAGAATCAGGCTTTCAATATCCCCTTTGTGGATTTAACGATTCGTCAGCCAAACACAAATCAAGAAGTGGCTTTTTCCTTACAACTCCTTCTGGTACTGGCGGTGTTGAGTCTGGCACCGTCTCTAGTGATCCTCATGACATCTTTCCTCAGGGTGGCTATTGTGTTCGATTTTGTCAAACGGGCACTGTCCCTGCAGCAAGTTCCTCCGAACCAGGTCCTGATGGGAATCGCCCTGTTCCTCACTCTTTTTATCATGTGGCCTACATTGAACGAAATGTACACCAACGGGTACGCTCCCTTTTCTAGAGGTGAAATCGGATTAGAACAGGCATACCGAAATATGGAAAGCCCGTTGCGTTTATTCATGTACCGACAGATGCGGACAAGCCCTGATAACATCCGGCTATTCATGCGACTTTCCAACCGGCCCAGACCGAACAACCTCTCTGAAGTTCCGACGTACGTGCTGATTCCTGCCTTCATACTCCATGAGATGACAGTGGCTTTTAAAATAGGGATCCTTCTCTTCATTCCCTTCATCATTATCGATATGGTTGTGGCCTCCACTTTGATGTCGATGGGAATGATCATGCTACCTCCTGTCATGATTTCCATGCCCTTCAAATTGATTCTTTTTGTACTGGTGGATGGATGGGGATTATTGACAGAACAACTCATTCGAAGTTTCGGATAAAGGAGGCAATAGATGAGCATAGGGTATGCAGTCTACCTTCTCAGAAGTGGGATCTTCCAGATCCTGATTCTCTCGGCCCCGGTACTCCTTATCGGTCTTGTGGTGGGTCTGATCGTGTCTGTGCTTCAAGCCACTACGTCGATTCAGGAGCAGACCCTCACCTTCGTGCCGAAGATCGCTGCAATTCTTCTCGCCCTGGTGTTCTTTGGGCCCTGGATGTTTGCGAATCTTGCCCAGTATACCATTCAGTTGTTTCAACAGATTCCTGCAATGGTACGGTAAGGGGGGAAGGGGAAAATGACGTTGGGAGAACTTGCCAGAAATGCACCTCTATTTTTCTTGATTTTTGCTCGAGTGTTCTCCCTCATTCAAACAGCCCCTCTCCTATCTTCTGATGCTATACCGGAGATTGCGAAAATAGCCCTGGCCTTTTTAACCAGCATGGTGATCTTCCCTTCTGTTGCCACGGCTGGCTATCCGATTCCTCCTTACGTGCTGCAGTATGTCCTCCTTCTGGTAGGGGAAGCTTTTGTGGGAATCCTCATTGGTTTTTTCCTTTCCATGATCTATTCTGGTTTTCAACTGGCCGGCCAGTACTATGCTTTTCAAATGGGGTTTGGTGCTTCGGAAGTCTTCGACCCTCTGGCAGAGATCGAGCTTCCCATTATGGGGCAGTTCTTGAACCTCATTGCCATGCTGATCTTCCTCCTGATTGGTGGATTCCAGAAGCTTTTCTTGATCGGTGTGTTCCAATCCTACAAAGCCTTCCGGGCTATCGACCTTGTTACCCGCAAGGAGCACATCTTTCCTTTCCTCTTCCAGGGTATGGCGTACCTGTTTCAGCAATCGCTGGTGATCGCCTTTCCCATCCTGGGAGCGTTGTTTCTCGTTTCTATTACTCTGGGGTTATTCGCCAAAGCAGCCCCCCAGATGAATCTGTTGATGATGGGCTTTCCCCTCTCGATCGGGGTTGCGTTTCTGATCCTTTTCGTCAGTTTACCGTTTTTGGTGGAATTGTTTTCTGCCATTATCGATTTCAGTTTTATTGAGGTAGAGAGGATATGGGCCAGCCAGAAGAGGTAGACTCAATTATCAAGAGTGTTAAATCCTTGACTCCTCTCTACTCAATAGGAGAGGGCATATCTTTAATCGCGGCTTATACATCTTTCCCGCGTGACTCGTATTACCCTGAAGTGGGTCGCCTTGAACAGGTTCATCTTCAGTGGTTTGCCGCAGAAGATGAAGGGCGGACAGAAGAACCTACTGAACACAAGCTTCGCAAAGCGAGGGAAGAAGGTAGAGTCGCAAAGTCTCAGGATCTTGCTTCTACCGTCGTACTACTGATGGTAGTGGCAACGATTGCCCTGTTGGGACCTTACTACCTGAAGACTCTCCGGGAGATGGTTTATTATTTTATTCGCAAAACAGGAGATGCTGGAGCAGGATTCGATAGAACCCTCTTTCAAGCTTTCTTACAATATTTCCTTCGGCTATTGGCCCCTGTGGCCGTAGTGGGGCTTGTCGCGGCCATTCTGGGGAATGTGATGCAGTTCGGGTTCCTTTTCTCGGTAAAACCCCTTATACCCGATCTCAATAGGATTGTACCCAATGTGTCCCGTTACCTGCAACGGACCCTGTTCTCTTCCGAAGCCATTTTCAACCTGGCCAAATCTATTCTAAAAATTGTACTGATTGGCTCCATTGCCTATTTCAATATCAAGGGATCCATCGGTTGGATTCTCAGTATGATGAAGACTTCCCCTCTTGGTTCAGTGGGAGGTATTGCATCCCTGGCATTCCGCATCATGGCTGAATCTACCATTGTCCTTCTTGCCCTCTCCGTTGTGGACTATTTCTTTCAGAAACAACAGTATCTGGAATCCTTAAAGATGTCCCGACAGGAATTGATCGAAGAGCGAAAGACCTACGAGGGAGATCCTCTGATTCGAAGCAGGCTCCGTCAGCGGATGCGTGAACTGATGACGAGAACGATGATCCAGAATGTCCCAAAGGCGGACGTAGTGGTAACCAACCCTACCCATTACGCAGTGGCCCTCGAGTACAGGAGCGAGACGATGGAAGCCCCCATGGTTACAGCAAAGGGGCAGGATCTCATCGCAGAAAACATCAAACGAGTGGCCACTGAGCATGGAGTTCCCATTATAGAAAATAAACCCCTGGCTCGAGCACTGTATACCGAGGTGGATATCGGCGATGTAATTCCCATCAAATTCTACGAAGCCGTAGCTGCAGTTCTCAAACAGGTATACAGCATGCAGAAGGAGAAGACGGCAAATGGCTGACGTACAAACGATCGTTTCCAACGCTTTTCTCAGGCAGAAGAGCGATGTCCTGGTAGCAGCAGGCGTGATTGTAGTGGTAATGATGCTGATCATTCCCCTGCCTACCTTCCTCCTCGATACCTTCATGGCCATCAATCTGGTGCTGAGTCTTTTGATTATTCTTATTACCCTCTACTCGCACAGGGCGCTGGACTTTTCCGTCTTTCCTACGTTGCTATTGGTGGTAACTATTTTCGGTTTGGCTCTGAACGTGTCTTCTACCCGGTTGATCCTCGCGATGGGACACAAGTTCGATGGAAAACTGATCCGTGCTTTTGCCAGCTTTGTCGTAGGAACGAAAGGGGCCGAGGGAATGGTAATCGGATTCATCATCTTCATCATCATCATTGCCGTTCAGTTTATCGTGATCACCAAAGGAGCAACTCGTATTGCCGAAGTTGCCGCACGGTTCACCCTCGATGCGTTGCCTGGCAAACAGATGGCAATAGAGGCAGAGTACAATTCGGGATCTATCTCGGAGGAAGAAGCTACGAGAAGGAAGAACGACCTGCAACGGGAGGTAGATTTCTATGGAGCGATGGATGGAGCCTCCAAATTCGTTTCTGGGAACGTGAAGGTTGGAATTCTCATCACATTGATCAACATGATCGGGGGAATGATCGTAGGAATGAGCCTTCATGGCGAAAATTTAACAACGGCAGTGAATACCTATATTGCCTTAACCATCGGAGATGGACTGGTATCTCAGTTTCCGGCTCTTTTGGTTTCCACTGCGACGGGTCTTATCGTAACACGGGCAGTATCCGATGGATCCTTCGGCACGGATGTAACCAGGCAATTCTCCCGTCAGTCCCGGATCTACTGGATTGCCGCTTTCTTCCTGGTTGTGCTGGCCTTTCTACCCGGATTCCCCTGGTACATCCTCCTTCCCATGGGGGTGTTGTTTGCCTATTTTGCCTATACTCTGGGGAAGAAAGAAGCTGCTCCGCCCCCCTCAGAAGCTCAAGCAGCCAAAGCGCGACCGAAGGAAGCCCAGGCAGAGATTTCCCCTGTAGTACCCCTAGATCCTATCTCGCTGGAATTGGGGTATGGCTTGATTCCCCTTGTAGATAAGGATCAAGGTGCCGAGCTACTCGATCGGATTACCCGAATCCGCAAGGAAACAGCCCTGGATATTGGTCTCGTGGTTCCTCGAATACGGATCATCGACAACATGCGGCTGGATCCTTCGGAGTACTGCATCAAGATCAAAGGGGTGGAGGTGGGGAAGGGAAGCCTTCGGTTGGGAAGTTACCTGGCTATCAATCCTGGGAAAGTGAAAGAAGAGGTACCTGGAGAACCCACCCGGGATCCAGCCTTTGGATTGCCAGCCCTATGGATCGCGGAAGAGGACCGGGATAGAGCCGAACGGGCCGGGTATACGGTGGTGGATCCCCCTTCCATCATCGCCACCCATCTGACGGAAATCATCAAACGACATGCCTCCGAAATCCTCGGAAGGCAGGAACTACAAGCGATCCTCGATACCCTGAAAAAGGATTATCCCGCTGTGGTGGATGACGTGCTGAAGCATTTATCTCTGGGAGAAATCCAGAAAGTACTTCAGGGACTACTTCGGGAACGGGTGTCCATACGGAACACGGTTGCCATTCTGGAATGTCTGGCAGACTATGGGGCCATCACGAAGGATATTCCCTTCCTTATAGAGAAAGTTAGACAAGCTCTGGCTCGGCAGATCTGTCAACAGTACGCGGATGAGCAGAGGATATTAAGAGTGTTCACTCTACAGCCAAAATTGGAACAGATGATCATAGACTCGAGGGTGGAAACAGCTGGAGGACTCATCGCGGGCTTGAAACCGGAAATTCACCGTAAATGGATCAATAATCTCGCCAATGCGATTCGAAGCGTGCAGGAACAGGGGTATTTCCCCATCATCCTCTGTTCAGAGGCAGCCCGGCCGTTGGTTCGCTCCAGTACGGCAAGGGATTTCCCGGATTTGGTAGTTCTTTCGGTCCCGGAGATCGTTCCAGATGTGAAATTGGAAGCTCTTGGCGAAATTAAATTGGAAGGGTAGGAGCCATGCAGTATTTTACGGAGCAAGCGTACTCCCATCGGGAAGCCCTGGAAAAAATCCGCCAGAAGTATGGGGATCAAGCCAAGATATTGACCCATCGGACAATACGGATAGGAGGGTTCCTTGGACTGTTCGCCAGAGAAGGTGTGGAAGTCACAGGATACGTTGCGAATGAAGTCCCAAAAAAGAAACTCGTGGACCTGGAAGAGGAAAAGAAGAAGATCCTTTCCGCTGTGCAAGTAGTTAACAAGGTTCCGGATATCACGTTGAAGGAAGTTTTCAAAGAAGTCCAGGCTATAAAAGAGAAGCTGGAAACCCTGCCCGGAAAAAATCTCGATGGGCATCCTACCATACAAAGGATCGAGGAATTGTTGCGAGAGAATGATTTCACAGAGTCTTATATAAGACGGTTGGTAGAATGGGTAAAGAAGGAATTTTCTCTGGAGGAACTGGAAAACTTAGATTCTGTGCAGGATCGTGTAGTAGAATGGATTGGAGAGTCCATCCGAATCTATCAGGAAAAGGATCGGGGTAAGCCCATTGTGTTCATTATTGTAGGTCCTACGGGAGTCGGGAAGACGACCACAATTGCGAAACTCGCAGCCCTCTATGGGATCAGCGCAGCTCGTCCGAACAAGGTACGGATCATTACGATCGATAATTACAGGATCGCTGCCAAGGAACAGATCGAAACGTATGGGAACATCATGGGGATTCCCGTGGCTTGTGCGGAAACTTATACAGATCTGAAGAAGTTCCTCGCTCTCTATCAGGACGTAGACCGCATTTTCATCGATACCATTGGAAAGAGTCCACGGGATTTCGTTAAATTAGCAGAGATGAAGGAACTATTAGAGGCTGCTTCGGGAAGAGCGACAGTACATCTGGCTATTAGCGCCACCACCAAAGCAGCAGACATTCTCGAGATCATGGGACAGTTCGAACCTTTTGGCTACAGTTCTGTGATCATCACCAAATTGGATGAAACCTCCCGGGTGGGATCCATCATTAGCGCTCTGGCAGAACGGGGAAAAGCGGTGTCCTATCTTACGGACGGACAGAGAGTACCGCAAGATATAGAACTGGCAACTCCTGTTCGGCTGCTCATGCGGTTACAATCTTTCCGGGTGCAGCGGGAGATCCTGGAAAGAAAGTTCAAAAAATCATCGGAAGATCTATTTGTGGGAAAGGAGTGAAGCATGCCGGACCAAGCAGAAACCCTTCGAGAACTGATGCGGGTAAAAGGGAGTTCCTTACCCCAAGCAGGTCGAAATACTCGCATCATAACGGTCGCTAGTGGGAAAGGGGGTGTAGGTAAGACAAACTTTTCAACCAATCTGGCCATTGCGTACGCTCAGCTGGGGAAACGTGTGGTGTTGATGGATGCGGATCTAGGGTTGGCTAATGTAAATGTGATTCTTGGCATCATACCGAAATATAACCTGTACCACCTGATCCGTAAGCAGAAGAGTATGCAGGACATTATCCTCGAGACCAATTACGGCATACAGATCGTGGCCGGTGCCTCGGGGTTTGCCCGAATCGCTAACCTCTCCGAAGAAGAGCGGAAGCAGTTCGTAGATGAAATCTCGCAATTGTCCATTGCGGATGTCATTATCATCGATACGAGTGCGGGAGTTTCCAACAATGTGATCTCCTTCATTGCGGCTGCCGATGATGCCATTATTGTCACGACGCCAGAACCCACAGCTATGACGGATGCGTATGGGATCATCAAGATCATTGCAACAGAAATAGAAAACCTAAATCTGGGGTTGAAGCTGGTGGTGAATAGGGTCAAGAGTGTAGTGGAAGGCAAGAAAGTAGCGGAGCGGGTTATTACCATCGCAGGACAGTTTCTGAACGTAAAGGTGGATTATCTGGGGTATATCTACGAGGATACGGCTGTGCAAACAGCGGTTCTCAAGCAGAAGCCCTTCATTGTTCTGGATCCGAAGGCCAAGGCCAGTATCTGTATGAAACATATCGTATCCAGGTTGGAAAAGGTGGATTACAAGGATGGAGGAGGTATAGGGGAGTTTGTACGCAAATTGTTAGGGAAAGCTTGATGCTTGACGCTGGAAGGTATTTTCCCTAAGCTAGTTTCAGGATGTACGATGGATAAGGCTAAGATTATTCTGTGGGGAGGTGTAGGAGGGTTTCTCTTTTCAGCCCTGTGGGGAATGGTGGGAGGGGTTTCCTTCTTTACATTGCTGATCCGGGCTCTGCTGGGAGGAGGATTTTTCGCGTTCCTGCTGGGAGCAAGCGTTTGGATCGTAGAACGGTTCTTACCGGAGCTCCTCCAGCCTGTGGAAGGGGTAAAGGAGGTGGGGAACCAGGTGGATCTGGTGATTCCTGAACACAATCCCCATGTGGAAGGTCCAGAAGAGATCATTGAACCCCAGGAAGAATCTAAAGAGTTCGAAGATTTCGTAGAAGAGGTCGAAGAAGCTTCAAAACCCCTCCCTTCTCCGAATATCGATCAACCTAGGACCCCTTCCCTTATACCCTCCGGGATGGAGGAAGGGGTGGATGATCTCCCTGATCTAGGGGGCTTTGCCGATGCTTTTGAAGGAGGAGCCTCTCAGGAAGTGTTTTCCGAGGGAGCCCACCCCGTCAAGGGAGCAGACAAAGGCCTGGATGGGGGAGATCCTGCTGTTCTGGCCAAGGCAATTCAGACATTGTTAAAGAAGGACAAAGAAGGGTAAACTGGGGAAAAGGGTGAACGTGTATGGAGGAAAAAGTCTTGGACGAAAAGACTGAGGAAGAACTCTGGAGAACTTATAAAAAAACGAAAGATCCTAAGATCCGGGATTTTTTCGTGAAACAGTACGCCCCTTTAGTGAAGTATGTAGCCGGAAAGATAGCTATCGGTATGCCTCATACTGTTGAGTTCGATGATTTGGTTGGGTTTGGGATCTTTGGGTTGTTCGATGCCATCAAAAAATTCGATCCCGATAAACATGTAAAGTTCAAAACCTATGCGGTTACCCGGATTCGCGGGGCCATTTTCGATGAGCTTCGGTCTATCGATTGGGTACCCCGTTCGGTTCGGCAGAAGACGAGGGAAATCGAAGACACAATGAGAACCCTCGAGGCTTCCCTCGGAAGGGCTGCTAGTGATAAAGAATTGGCAGGCGCCCTGGGAGTATCAGTGAAAGAGTTCGAAAAAACCATGCAGAAAATTAGCGGAACCTCGATCCTTTCTTTAAACGATGTGTGGTTTACGGGTGAAGAAAACGACAATGTTTCCATTGCCGATAGCATCGAATCTCCCCAGAGCATGAATCCCGAAACCATCGTAGAGAAAGAAGAAATCAAGCGAGTGATTATTAAAGCGATCGAGGAACTACCTGAAAAGGAAAAAAAAGTATTGATTCTTTACTATTATGAAGATCTTACATTAAAAGAAATTGGAAAAGTCTTGGATGTGACGGAGTCCAGAGTCAGCCAGCTGCATACAAAGGCAATTATGAGACTCCGTGCAAAACTTACCAACATCAAGAAGGGGATTCTCTAAATGGTTACCCTGGAGCAGATTCGCGAGTATTTAAAAGAACAGGCTGAACAAGACAAGTTCCGCAAGCGGGTACAGGCTACTGGAGAAACTCTGGAGGATGCCTTGACTCAAGCTTCTATCGAGCTGGGGGTGCGAATTCGGGATCTGGAGTACGAAGTACTGGAAAAAGGCTCCAAGGGTACTCTGGGTTGGGGAAAGAAGCCCTGGGTAATCGTAGCGTATGAGACGTTAAGATCCCGGGAAAAGGAACAAGCGGAAGAAAAGCTGGAGATGGATTTCGGCTTTGCAGATGAACAAAAAAGTGAGCATAAAGATGGGAAAGTCTGTGTAAGGCTAACCCCAGAAGGAGTTTTCCTGAAAGTATCCCCACCCGAGGGCAAGGGGCGACGGGTAAGCGAACGAGAAGCGATCGATAAGATCAATCGTCGGTACGGGGGGCGTTTCGATACCGGCATGGTTTCTAAAGTGGTGAAGTATGCAGATAACGAATGGGTAAAAATTGCAGATTACATGCATAACCCGGCCAATGATCCCATGATGTCTGTTGATATTATCGATGCGGAGATGAGAGCTCTATTGACATTGCACCCGCCCGGAGCAGGGGGGGCGGACCCGACGTTCGATTCTATGGTGGAGTACCTGCAAAGGAACGGTGTGGTACATGGGATCAATGAGGAAGCGATCCGGGAGTTGGAGGAAGATCCACAGTATGGAGTGCCCATCCTTGTGGCCGAAGGGACGAAACCTAAGAATGGAAAAGATGCCTACATCGTATACAGTTTTGAACGGAACATATCCCAGGTAAAATTGAAGGAAAAGAATGGCAGGGTGGACTTCAAGGAACTGAATCTGATACAGAATGTGGTAGAGGGGCAGGTCTTAGCCCGAAAGATTCCTCCTGAACATGGGGAAAGCGGCAGGACAGTAACAGGAAAGCTCCTTCCTGCTAAGGATGGGAAAGATTGCGAGATTCCCATTGGGAAGAATGTACGATTGTCCGAAGATGGTTCTTCTGCAATTGCGGAGATCAATGGACAGGTGGTCATGACAGGTGACAAAATCAATGTAGAACCCATCTATGTAGTGGAAGGGGACGTGAATCTGAAAACAGGGAATATCCTTTTCCTGGGGGCTGTAATGGTGAAGGGGAATGTGGAGGATGGCTTTTCCATCAAGGCGGCAGGGAATATCGAGGTAACAGGAAGCGTGGGGAAGTGCGACCTGGACGCAGAGGGAGATATCATCGTTCATCAAGGAATTGCAGGAAAAACTACAGGGAAGGTCCTCTCGGGTCATTCCATTTTTGCCCGGTTCATCGAGAATGCTACCGTGGAAGCTGCTGAAAACGTAGTGGTTAGTGATGGGATCATCAACTCGACTATCATTGCCAATAAGAAGATCATCTGTAAAGGAAAACGAGCCGCTATCGTAGGAGGCCACCTTCGCGCAGCCGAGGAAATCAATGCAAAGATCCTGGGATCTGTTTCGGGCAGCGAAACGATTCTCGAAGTAGGGTATGATCCAAAAAGCAAAGAACGGCTTGACACCTTGAATCAACGAAGGGAAGAGCTTTTGAAAGAGTCTGAGGATGTCAACTTGAATTTGAGCACCTTGATGAACTTGAAAAAGATGAAAAAAACCCTTCCGGAGGACAAAGAACGGTACTATCAGGATCTCATGACTCGAAAAAGAGAAATTGCCGAAGAGTTGGAGAAAATCAAGACAGAGTCAGAAGAGATAAAGAACTACCTATCTCAATTGAAAATCAATGGTAAAATCTGTTCTTCCGCTACCGTGTTTCCTGGGGTAAAGATTTATATTAAAGATGCATTCCTGGAAGTAAAGAACGAATTCAAGGGGGTAACATTCATTGCAGAAGGGACCCTGGTTAAGGTTACCAAGTACGAAGAGCCGGAAGATAAGGATCTCCAGAAACGATAATGGCACTGAAACCGATTGACTTACAAGTATTATTTTCTCGACTCAACGAACTAAGCCGTGAACAGGCAATGCAGAAAGAGCTCCTTATTCATCAACAAACAGTGAAGACGAATGAGCTCCTGAAAGAAACGGATCAAAAAACCCACACCGTTACCCATACCACGGAAGTAGAACAGGGAGAAACCGAAAGAATCCGAAACGAAGGAAGGGGAAAGGGCCAGAGACAGCGGGGGGGGCATTCTTCAAAACCCTCACCGGCTCAAGAAGAAGATACGTCAGTCGAGGTGGTGAAAGATCCGAATTTGGGTAAAAATATCGATCTTTCCGGATAGGTGAGTATACCATGAGTTGGAGCCTATGGATCATCATCAATATCATGATTCTTGTCAGTATGTTTTTTTACCTGAACCATAAGATCGATCGGAGTTTACAGATCCATCAAATCGTGGCAAAAGCTCGAAAGGAGCTTCAGGGTATTCTTGTGGAATTGAATCACGCCACCGAACGAAACGTCGCATTAGTGGAGGATAGGATTCATCAACTAAAAAAGTCCCTTGAAGCAGTGGATAAACGATTGGCAGTCTTGCATCGGGAGATGGAAAAGAAATTTCCTGCTACATACAATTCCCTGGCACAGAAACAAGAAACATCGATGGCTCAGCAAGAGTCGCAAGAGGAGAAACAGAAAGAGTTTTCCAAGGCGGATGTTCTGGAGCTCTATAATAAAGGGATCAGTCCTTCCCTTATTGCTGCCAAATTGGGGACCACGATAGGGGAGGTGGAATTGATCATTTCCCTCCAGGATCGTAAGGAAAGAGAATTATACAATCATGAACATTCAAAACAAGGCTGAGTTGAAAACGCTATTTCATCAGGATGGGAAAAAGGTCCTCGAGGGAATCGCCAGATTGTTTGCCTTCATGGACCAGAAAAAATGGAATCCTGGTTTGGCGAATGAAGTCTTTCAATCGATCCATTCATTGAAATCCGAAGCTTCCTTTCTTGGATATACGAAAGTAGCAACCGATGCGGAACGAATGGAGGAACAGCTCACTAAGTTCCGACA
>CALKLC010000058.1 GCA_937991975.1 uncultured Spirochaetales bacterium
GAAGGATCCACAGAAGAATCTATCCATACAGAAATGCGAGACCTCCCCCCCCTACCCGCTTCCCTGAAACGTCCTGGTTTGAACGAGGAGCTCTCCGATTTTCTACAGCTTGTCCTGACCTCGGTAGAAAAACCTGATTTAGCCGAATGGGTCCATAAGATCGAGTACTTCTCCAAACTTCCCCTCCTTTGTTCCCTAACAAACGAAGAACTAGAGAAAAAAACCAGAGAGGCAGAACGATTCCTATCTGAACGAACCCGCACGCATACACGCAGGATGTTTTGGATGAAATACAAAACACGGGTCCTGCTGGCTACACTCGTAGCCCTTGTAGCAGGGTATTTTACCTACGATATTCTATCCAGTGCCCTGCGTCCCCCTCGAACCGCTGGGCTATCTCCCGAAGAGGTAGTGAGCCTTTTCTATACCAGTATGAACACGTTGGATCATCAGGCAATGGAGGATTGTGTCAAAGGAAAGGTGGGAAAGGCCTATATCGATGAAGTAACGCAGTTGTACGTGGTATCCCGGATGCGTATGTCAGTCGAGTTTAAAAGCGGGATGATAGACGCGGAAACCTGGTATCGGAAAGGACAGCCTCCCCTCAAAGAGGGGGAAACCCTCTACGGGATTGCCTCCCTATCGATCAAACGAGAGGTAGCGCCGGATTCGGCAAAACAGGAAGGCAATTCGGATCGGTTTCTCGTGCAGTTCCATCGGTGGATCCCTGTTCCCCCCTCCGAAGATGGGGCACGTTTCAAAGGCTTCCAGATCCAGGAACGGGTTTTGTTACAAAAGGAAGGTGAGCGGTGGATCATTGCGGAGATCCAGCGTCTTACATCCAACCCATTGCCGACTCCTTCCTTTGAGTAAGTGCCATGGATTCTGGAGCTACCCTTCTCCGGATCCCCTATACAGACCCCTCCATTAATACACTTCTTTCCAGCTTGCCCGAAGAATATCCCTGTACCTACACGAGGCATTTCAACCATCTGGAAGAGTTCTTTCTGAAACTCGATTCTTCCTTTGTCGTTCCTTCGTTTTCGATCCATCACGATGTGCGCTGTACGGAACCGACTCCTTCCTATCTGGAAAATCTACACAGAATCCTCCATGCGTTGGGGGCCCTCCTCCCTTCCCTCTTTCGTGGACTGACCTATGGGTTCGACCCTACCGAGGTGATGCGTCCCCTCTTCTATCGGGTATACACATGGGAAGGGGATCTATTTCTATACCTTTTACGTCTCGATCTCTCGGCCCATCTTCAGGAAGTGGAAGTCCTCCAGAAAGGAACCAACGATACCACCCCTGTATACCGTTCCAGGCGTTTATACCTGGAAGCGGACATCATCCCCCTTGAAGGAAAAGAAAAAGATCAGGAAGGGTATTTTCGGATCAAACACCTCATCAGCCAGACCTGGGTCGGAGAAGAAGGTCGTGGCTACTTTGTCCAGGGGATCTGGATCGACCGGGATCTGTCGAAATTCTTTACAAGGTTGTTTATCCCTCCGGGTAGTCGATTGTACCCCTACTATCCTTACAATTCCCGTTATAGAACCCTCTGTCTATCGATCCCATTCCCCGAAGTCTCGAGAAGAGAAACCTTCGTCCCCCTTCTTCATAGAGGAATTCACTTCCTGTCCCCCTACCTCCCCCGTATCGAGGAGACCTTGAAAAAGACAGCTTTTTCTGAGAATCTTGAACTCTACCAGCAGATCAAGCTTACCGTGCCGGGAGAGTGGTACAAAGAGTGGATGTCAATCCATGTTCGTCCTTACATTAACGAGTTCGATATGAAGGAGTATGTGCTTGAAGAAAACCCTTGAAAGTGCCCGAGGAATGAAGGTAACGGTGATGGGCCTGGGTCTGAATGGGGGAGGCGTAGAAGCTGCCCGGTTTTTTGCCTGTAGGGGTGCGCAGGTTACCGTAACAGACCTTCGGTCAGAGGAAGTATTAAAACCCTCAATAGAAGCTTTGATGGACCTTCCCATACGGTATGTGTTGGGAAAACACGATCCCCTGGATTTCGAATCTGCCGATCTGGTGGTAAAGAACCCTGCAGTCCGGCCCGATTCCCCTTTTCTCCAGCTGGCCAAACGGGTAGAAACGGATATTTCCCTCTTCCTCACCTACTTCTCGGGTCCGATTCTGGCAGTCACAGGAAGCAAGGGAAAGTCCACAGTAGCCTCTGCCCTTCACTATGGATTGCAGGCAGTGTATCCCCAGACTCGATTGGGGGGAAACATCACCGTGTCTCCCTTAAGTTTTCTGGAAGAGCTAAACCCCCACACGCCTGTTGTGTTGGAACTTTCCTCCTGGCAACTGGCCGATCTCCCCAACCCACGGATTCTGAAACCGAAGATAGCCATAATTACCTGTATCCTTCCCGATCATCAGGACCGGTATCCTGACATGGAAACCTATGTGCAGGACAAAGAGATCATCTACCAATCCCAGACAAAGGAAGATGCTACCCTTCTCCACTACGACGATCCGTATGGGAGAAGGTTCCTAACGACCACCCCCGGTACTCCTTATGCGGTGTCTTCTTCTCCCTTACCTGAAGGGGTAATCGGGGCGTATGTGGAAGAAGGGAAGGGGTTTTCGGTACAGGGAGGAAGGAGGGAAGAAGTGCTTCCTGAAAAGGTAACCGTACCCGGAAGACATCAGAAAAAAAACCTCCTCTTTGCAGCTCTTGCTCTAAGACTAATGGCTGTTCCAGTCGAGATCATTCGGCAAAGGTTGGCCGATTTTCCAGGGATAGAGCATCGGCTAGAGTACTGTGGGGAGATTGGCGGGGTCCGGTTCTACAACGATTCGGCAGCTACCATCCCCGAAGCTACCGCGTGCGGGATAGAGAGTTTCGATACCCCCCTTCGTTTGATCACCGGCGGAACGGACAAGAACCTGGATTTTCACCCCCTCATTCCTGTGATAGGGAAGGTAAGAGGAATCTACCTTCTGGACGGAACAGGTACATCTAAACTGAAGCGTCTCCTAGAGGAATCAGGTATTTCGTACCGGGGGCCGTATCCTTCACTGGAGACGGCTGTTGGGGAAGCATACAGGGAAGCAACCCCTGGAGAAACCATCCTTTTCTCTCCGGGTTGTACATCCTTTGGCATGTTCCTCAACGAGTTCGATCGGGGAAGGAAGTTCAAAGAAGTCGTATCTTCCCTCCAGGATCGAATCATTCGCTAATCCAAAAGCTCGCTAATATCATACACTTCGAGGTTGTCATCCAAAAAATCGGTAAATGCCAAGTATCGGTCATCCGGTGAAAGAGCGAGGCCGGTGGGCTGGTTACGGCCCCATGTCCAATCGACAATCTTGAAGGTTTCTGTATCGATGACCACGATCTTCCCAAACTCCGGACCTTTCAGGGTGTAATCTTTTGGATTGTTTCGGCCTCGAATCGAAACGAAAAGGTACCGCCCACCCCGGGAAAGAGCCAGCGTGTTGGGGTTGCTGCCTACCCAAAGGGTAGCGAGCGGTTGGTTTGTTCGTAAAGAAACCTTGGTCACCTCTCCGGTGGCCATGTCACTCACGTAAGCCAGTTCCTTCTCTTCATCCAGGACAATATGCCGTTTCGCTCCCGGCCCAAAGGGGAGGGTTTTGATTCTCCTATAGGTCTTCGTGTCGATTACCTCGATAGTTCCCCCTTCATAGAGACAAACATAGAGGATCCCATCCCGGCTAATTGCCATGCCCCGGGGGATTCCTGAAAGAGGGATAACCTGAATCACCCTTCTTGATTCTGCATCGATAACAGTAATGGATCTGGACTCCCAGTTGGATACATACGCATACCGTTCATTCCTATCGGTACAGATCACTTTTGGCCAAACCCCCTGTACCCCTATAGTTCCTAGTTTCTTCAGGGTCTTCAATTCCAGTATGTGCACCTCGTTTGTCAGCATCTGGGAAACCCAGATTTCTCCTCTTCTAGGGAAAAGGCAGAACTCTACGAAACCTGTGAAATCCTGTTCCGAAGCCTCCAACCGTATATTTTCTCTGAGGGTTAAAGAAGGGAACGAAATCCGGTCGATGCCGCTTCCCCCAAGAAGGGTTACAAGAAGAGTAGGTTGGGAAGGGTGGAAAAGAACTGCCTTGGGCCATCTTCCCGTTGGGGTTTCTCCCACAAGTTTCAGTTTAGACTGGGTACGTTCCAGTTTCTCCTCGATTTCGAGGGAGGAGGTGATATCGAGAAATAACTTCTTTTCTTTATATCCGGGAGCCTCGAGGGTAATTACCTGAAAGCCTTTGGGGATGAGGTACTTCTTCCATTCTGCCCCCTGTTCTACCGGAAAAAGGCGTTCCTTTTCCAAATACAGTTCTGCCTCTGGAGGAAAGGTCCGAATCATGAGGACCCCTCGATCTAGAAGTGTCTGCCCCCCTCCCTGGAGGGAAGAAGTTCCCATCAAAAAAAGAAGGAGTACCCACCATGTAAAGCCGATTGTCCGCTCCATATTCTTATCATTTGCCCTTTTCCTTCAGGGTACGGGCTAACCGAAACCCAATACTGTAACTGGTTCCCTCAGGAGGGAAGAATCCTCGAAGAGTAAGTCGCAGGTCCTGCCGCTGGGTGTTCCATGCCCCGCCCCGGACTACCCGCTGGGATCCTTTATCAGGCCCTAAAGGATTTTCTTTTGAAGAAATTCTGTAATAAGAGGGGTCGAACCAATCGATGCACCACTCCCACACATTCCCCAGTAGATCGAAATGCCCGAAAGGCCCTGCTCCCCTTACGGTTCTATATCGTCCTCGAACAGATCCATCAAAGTAACCCACCGGCGTAGTAGGTCCACCTGCTTCTGTAGGGGAACCATATCCTTCGAAAGGATCCCCGCTGCGGTAAAAGTTCACTCCATTCGGATTCAGCGTTCCACCCGGGTAGAGGAGCATCTTGTCTCCCCGTGCCGCATACTCCCATTCCGCCTCTGAGGGCAATCGGTACCCATCCGCGTCCAGTTTCAGCCTAGCTGTCTGGATTGGATCCGAAAGCTCGAACTCGACAGCCGGCTCCAACCCTTCCATGAGGGAGAGGACATAACAGAAAACCCAGGCTCCATACCAGCTTACCCCTACTACGGGATGCTTCTCTCTACCCGGAAGAGGGAGCAGAAGCCCTTCCTTTTCCGTAAAACCGAACTGAGTTCCGAAACTCAACCCTTCACTACCCGCCACAAGAATTCCCTCTGGCCCCCATAGATTCTTCCCTTCCCAGCGAAGGATCCCTCCCTTCAGGAGCTGGTTCATGACTAAAGCAAACTCCTCGTTGGTTACTTCGTAGGTGCCTAACGCAAAAGGATGGGTAAGAGTGACAGGGTGTTCGGGTTTTTCCCGCTCCATCCCTCCGTTATACCCCATGGTAAAGGTAGCCGTTGTCCCTGGCTGCAATACGGGAAGCATGGGAACCGAAAAAGCTTTGAATGAGATAGCGAAGACTCGGACAGAATCCTTCAAGAAGGTATCATTTTGAAAGACTCCGATCCGGAGGTAGTACTCTTCTCTCTCTGCCAGATCGGGTAACTGTACGTGATCCTCCAATGATAGTTTAGCCCAGACAATCCTTTCCGGGGCAAACCCTGGGTCCTTTGCCAGTTCCACCCGCACAGGGGTACCTTCGGGGTTTACCTTCCATCGCACAGAAGGATTCTTTACCGAGAATACAAATCCATCGAATAGCAGGACAGTCTGTAAGGTTGGACCTTGCGGAGGCTCCCTCTCAGGTTTACCCTGCTTTGTTCGCAGTTCTTCTGTATTTTCCGGTTCTTTCGGTTTTGTTCCGGCGGTGGATTCGGTTCCTGCAGCAGATGCTGCGGCAGGGACAGATACGCTCCCCTCCAGAGATATTTCCTCTGTAGCTTTTTCTTTGTCTCTTTGCCCTACCATAGGAATCGAATCGGAAGGCAGTACGGGTGATTCTACCTTTGTGGAAGGAGCTTCGGATTCTTTCGGTATACCTGTGCAGCCCAAGAATCCCCCACCTCCTACGAGGAGTACAATTCCCAACGTGAGGTAACGGTTGATCGGAATCTTCCGGGCCATACGGTTACTCAAAGGGCGGAAAGTTGTTGAAGCCTCGTTTCCAGCTCAGGAAGATCGATGTCTTCCCTCCGCATATAGATTGGTTTTCCCCGATAAAAGAGGATCAGGGTAGGAACCGAGTAAGCGAGGAACTCCCCTGCCGCAGTGGGATGCCGTTCCAGATCCACCACATAGGAACTCACCCGGTTGTATTTACGAGCTACCCTGGCTACTTTCTTGAAGAGGACCCTGCAAAGTTCCGATTCCTCCCGGTAGAAAAAGGCCAGGACAGGTTTATGGCTGTGGATCTCCTCTTCCAGATCGTTCAAAAACTCTACGTACTGCATAGGATACACTATACTAGAAAATATCAACTCCTACTATGGGAATCGTTTGCGTAACACTTTGTGGTACCCGTAGCGTAACCGTTCCGCCTGCCGGTAAAACTCATAGCGAATCCTATGGATCGGGTAATCCCAACTACCCCATCGATGGAGGATCCTTCCTCCGAACCCGGTCTTGAACCGATACAACCCCCCCATGGGATGTGCAGGGTCTTCCTGTGGAGGAATTCCAAACAGATCGTACCTGGAAGCTCCTTCCCTCTTTGCCCATTTGATGGCCTCCCACTGCAACAGGTAGGAAGCCATCACATTCCGATGCTGGTTGGAAGAAGCTCCGTACAGGTAGAAGGCCTCACCTTTGAAGAGGGCCACAATGGTCCCTCCCACCGGCGTTCCTTCATAGGAGGCAAGGAAGAGGGACAGAAGGGGCGATTCTCCCCCGTAGGACAAGGAAAGTTCGAAGAGAGTTCGATAGTAGGAATAAGGATGGATGGCGATTCGATCCCTGATAGCAGTTTCCTGGTAGAGAGTGTACCATTGTTCTAGATCAGCAGTCGTTCCAGGACGAACCTCCACTCCCTTTTTCATGGCCAATCGCACATTGTACCGGGTCTTCGGTTTCATCCCATTCAAGAGTTCTTCTTCCGATTGCGTTAGATCAAGGACCACTGTATCAGGGGGCTGAATATCAACGGGGGCTTTGCGTAAACGGGTACTGATTTGAGGTATGAAATCATTATCCCCCGCGAGAAGTTTTTCCCAGGGAAGATCGAACCTCACCAAAATGCATGCGGAAGGCAATTCTTTTCCCAAAGCCCCTGCGATTTTCCCCAGGAGAGCCCATCGATCCTCCAAAGGGAAAGCTGGCCCGAAAGGTACATACGCCAGAGCGAAACCGGGGAACAGGGTACGTAGATGGACAAACAAGGGGATCTGGACTTCCTTATCTTTATCACGAAACCAGATATGGAATCCGGCGGCTGACCAGCCGAACTTTTCCTTGAAACGGCACCAGAACCCGCTCTGTAACAGGTGAAGCGCCTCGAGAGATTCTGGATCCCTACGCTCGATCCAAACCTCCATTACCGAACATTCCCGTTCCGGACCCGAACCGTTTTTAGCACCTTCCCGCCTGCCTCTAGAGGCTGGTCCGCAATGTACACAGTATGCTCCTGGACTCGTAAGGGAAATGAGAGGAACTGATCTAGGGTGAGTTCTTTCAAAGGCCAACGATCCTCCAACGGAAGGGCATCTTGCGTTACTCCCACCGGTAGTACTCGTGTACCGGGAGAGGCTTCCTCTGCAAAGAGGACTTCTACCACTCCGTTTTCTTCTGCAGCAAGGAGCATCCCATTACTCTGTACTCCCCGCAGTTTAGCGGGCTTGAGATTCTTTACTAGAATAATGTGCTTTCCTAAAAGTTCCTCTTCTTTATAGTAGGGAACCAGCCCGGATACGATCTGGAGTTCTTCTGCCCCTGTCGACACAGTCTCGATGTAGAGTTTTTCTGCCTGCGGGTGTCGCTCGATCTTTACGATCTTTGCTACCACCAGGGTAACGGAAGATACGAACTGTTTCACCTGCAGTTCCGTCTCTGTTCCAGAGGCTCCTTCAGCAGACTGTTTCTCCTGAATCGCTTCCCTTTCCTGCCGTTCTTTCTGACTTCCCGCAAATCGAGCTCGGAGTTCTTCGATTTGCGTATCCTCCAAACGGTTAAAGAGAATTTCCGCTTCCCTCACCCGAGCCAATCCCGAAAGGGTTCCCAACTGATCAAGCCCCCTTACTTCTGTTCCGAGGAATGAGGCGATTCGATTTGCTGTTGCCGGCAGAAAAGGATAGATCAAAATGGAAAGATCCCGAATGAGGTACACGAGGTTTCGGATCAGCACCCCGGTACCTGCGGGATCCTCCGTTCTCGTTTTCCAGGGTTCGGCATCCTGAAAGGCTTTATTTCCATAGGAGGCCAGGGCAAAGATAGACCGAAAGGCATCCCGTAATTCTACCTTTTCGAACCGCCTGACAATCTCTTCCTCCTGCCGCTTTACCTCTTTCCAGAAATCCATGGAGGAATCGCTTCCCTGCCCTCTGCCAGAAGTATCTCCCGGAATGTTCCCCGCGAAGTATCGGTTCACGAAGGTAAGAGTTCGATTTACCAGATTGCCCAGGTTGCCGATCAGCTCGGAATTGACCTTTTCCTGAAAATCCTTCCAGGTGAACATATAGTCCGATGTTTCCGGACGGTTGTAGAAAATATAAAACCTCCACACATCGGCAGGAATGCCCGTTTCTACCACATCGGTGCCGAATACGCCGATTCCTTTGCTCTTTGAGAACTTTCCGCTCTCGTAGTTCAGATACTCGGTGGAAGACATATGGTGTAGAAGGGTCCACGATTCCCCCGACCCAATAAGGGAAGAGGGGAAGATCACCGTATGGAAGGGGATATTGTCCTTTCCAATGAATTGGAATAGCTCGGTATCCTCGGGGCTCTTCCACCATCGTTCCCAGTCCTTTGTAAAGGATGCGGTAATGGAAATATACCCGATAGGGGCATCGAACCACACGTAAAACACTTTGTTCTCGTACCCTTTCTTGGGAACAGGGATACCCCACTTGAGATCCCGGGTAATGGCCCGTTCCTTCAGGCCATCCCGGATCCACGCTTCGGTCATCTTCACCGCATTCCGTGCCCAGAATCCTTTTACCGAGGCTTCCTGAATCCACTGTTCCAGTTTCGGACGGATAGAGGGAAGATCGATGTATAGGTGCCGGGTTTCTTTCAAATGGGGAGGGGCTCCACACACCCCACACTTTGGCTCTATCAGCTCAGTAGGTTCCAGAAGTTTCCCGCAGGATTCACACTGATCCCCCCTTGCCTCAGGGTACCCGCAGTTGGGGCAGGTGCCACGGACAAATCGGTCTGCCAGGAATCGATCACAGGAGGAGCAGAATAACTGCTGAATCGTATGCTCGGTGATGTACCCGTTACGGTCGAGGCCTAAAAAGATCCTCTGGGTGATCTGTGTATGTTCGGGGGTCGAGGTACGGCCGAACTTATCGAAGGATATATTGAACCATCGGTAGATGTCGTCATGGATCGCATAGTATCGATCACAGAGTTCTTTGGGAGACACTCCCTCTTCCAGAGCCCGTGTTTCCGTGGCTGTTCCATACTCATCGGTTCCGCAGACATAGAGAGTTTCATAACCAGCCAAACGGCAGTACCGGGCGAACACATCGGCGGAAAGTACCTGAATGAGGTTTCCCAGGTGGGGAATGTTATTCACATAGGGCAATGCAGAGGTGATGAGTCGTTTTTTTTTCATAACGTGGCTACTATACCTTGACTTTACGGTAGGTTACAAGTAGTTTCAGGTAGTATAAGGAGTATAGGAGGTAGTATGCCGGAAAGAAACGTTACTCCCCCAAGAATGCCTTTCAGCATCACTCCCCGAACGATCCTCATCGTCGTGATCGTGGCGGTGGCAGTGATGGTGGTAATGGGCAGCTTCTTTGTGGTAGACCAAACAGAAGAAGCAGTGGTACTGCGGTTTGGCAAATACAACCGGATCGCGGAAGCAGGGTTGCACTTCAAATTACCCTTCAACATAGAGAAGAACTACAATGTTCCTACCCAGGTTATCCAGAATATGACCTTTGGATTTCGTACAGAGAAGCCTGGAATCACTACCGTGTATTCCAACAAGGATTTTCCCCAGGAGTCCATTATGCTCACCGGTGACCTGAACATCGTGGATGTGGAATGGATCATTCAGTATCGCATTTCCGATGCCAAAGCCTGGCTCTTCAATATCGAAAACCATTCGAAAACGATCCGTGACATCTCCCAGTCGGTGATCAATCAACTGGTGGGAGACCGGGGCATCCTCGATGTCCTGGGCCCGGAACGGAACGCCATAGAGGTACAGGGACAGGAACTGATGAACGAAATCTTCAACAGCTACAACTTTGGTATCCGGGTTACCACAGTGAAGCTCCAGAACGTGGTTCCCCCGAAAGGGACTGTCCAGGATGCTTTCGAGGATGTGAACAAATCTATCCAGGACATGAACCGTCTCATCAACGAAGGGAAAGAAGCCTACAACAAGGAAATCCCCAAAGCCCGTGGAGAAGCTGAACAGATGATCCAGATCGCCAGGGGGTATGCGACCGAGCGGGTAAACAAGGCGAGAGGAGACGTGGCACGGTTCGATTCCGTACTGGCCGAGTATCGGAGGGCTCCCAATACTACCCGAACCCGACTTTACTACGAAATGATCGAGGATATCTTTAAAAACGAAAAGAACGTGGAACTGATCGACAAGAATCTCCGTAACTTCCTTCCGTTGAAGAACCTCACAGGAGATCAAGGAGGCACCCGATGAAAAACACTATTACTGTTTTGGTAGTCAGTGCCATTATACTGGGGATCCTCCTTCTCATGGGGCCTTTCTTTATCGTGGAAGAAGGGGAACAAGCCCTCGTCATCCGTTTCGGCCAGATCGTGCAGGTAGAAACCAATGCGGGGTTGAAATTCAAAATACCTCTCATCGACAATGTCGTGATTTACTCGAAAAAGATCCTCCCCTGGGACGGGGAACCCCAACGGGTACCTACGAAGGAAAACCAGTTCATCTGGGTGGATGTCACTGCCCGATGGCGAATCGTGGATCCAAAGAAATTCTATGCTTCCATTACCACGATGGAACGGGCATACAGCCGATTGGACGACATCATCGATTCTATTGTCCGCACCACAATTGCGGCCAATTTCCTGCGGGAGGCTGTCCGTAGTTCTAACCTGATCAACGAATTGAAACGTACCGAGTACCTTGCCTCCACTGAAGCTTCCCAGGAGGATGTGGAGAATCTGCGGCAAATGGCAGAGTTCACCCGTACCCGTGTCCAGCAGGAGAACATCCAGAAGGGACGAAGAGCTCTTTCGGAAGAAATGCTTGCGGCTGCAAAAAAGATCGTTCCTGACTTTGGAATCGATGTAATTGACATTATTATCCGTCAGATCCGCTATTCGGACGACCTGACGGAAAGTGTGTATAACCGTATGATAAAGGAGCGAAACCAGATCGCCCAGGCCTACAGATCCTTCGGAGAAGGAAAAAAGAAGGAGTGGTTGGGAAAACTGGAGAACGAACGGCGATCCATCCTTTCCCGAGCATACGAAGAATCAGAAAAGATCAAAGGAGAGGCAGATGCTCTGGCTGCCCGCATTTACGCGGATACCTATGGGAAAGATCCGGACTTCTTCGAGTTCTGGCGGTCCATCGAATCCTACCGGACAGTGGTGCCTATCTTTCGTAAGACCCTTTCCACTGACATGAACTACTTCAGGTACCTCTACTCTCCGGGAGGACGTTGATACATTCATGCCTGTGAGCGTGGAAATACCCCTTTCGATCCTGCTGTCATCTTTAGAAGGGGTTAGAAGAGTTGGAACAGGCGATCCTCTGATCAGGGGGATTGCCTACGATTCCCGATCCGTCCAGGCAGGATACCTTTTCTGCGCATTGGAAGGGATCCATACGGACGGGCATCGGTATATACAGGATGCTGTCAGAGCTGGCGCAGTGGCAGTCCTCTGCAGCACCTTACCTACACCCCTATCGGATAGGGTTGTCTATATCCAGACACAGGACACACGGAAAGCTATGTCCCGTATATCCGCTGCCCTCTATCAGTATCCCAGTCGATCCCTCAAACTGATCGGTGTAACAGGAACGGATGGGAAAAGTTCTACTGTATACTATATACACCAGCTCCTGGAAAAAGGGGGGAAGAGAAGTGGATTTCTTTCTACTGTCTCCCTTCTCATGGCAGACACCGTGGAAAAGAATCCTCTCCGGCAATCCACCCCGGAAGCACCGATCATTCAGGAATTATTGGCCGGAATGCGGAATAGGGGAAAGGAGTTTGCAGTGGTGGAAGCCACTTCGCATGGATTGTCCCACCGTACTGCGCGGCTTCTCGATGTGGAGTTCGATGTAGGAGTTCTCACCAACGTAACCCACGAGCACCTCGAGTTCCATGGAAGCTGGGATACCTATCTCAGTGACAAAACGAACCTCTTCCGTTCTCTTTCCCTAGGCCGGAGCCTGGCCAAAGGGTGCCCCACCTTTGGAATAGCGAATAGGGACGACAGGAGTTACCCTTATGTGAAGGAACACTGCTCGGTACCCCTGTACTCCTACAGCCTTCATCATTCAGAGGCGGATCTTTTCGCTTCCCATATCGAATCAGATCTGGAAGGGAATACCTTCCTGCTCCATGAAAAGGGTTCTTCAGCTCCCTGCCGGATACCCCTTCCAGGGGTATTCAACGTTGAAAATGTGATGGCCGCACTCCTTACAGTAGCCAGGCTTTTAGGAGTACCCGCTCTTTCCTTAATCCCTCTCGTAAAGGACCTAAAAGGAGTACGAGGAAGAATGACCCCTATTCGTAGGGGTCAGCCTTTTTCGGTTCTGGTGGACTATGCCCACACCCCCGGAGCGTTCGAAAAGCTCTTCCCCCAGGTTCGGAAGTTCACCCGGGGGAGGCTCATTGCGGTCTTTGGATCGGCCGGTGAACGGGATGTGGAAAAACGGCCCTTGCAGGGATCCATCGCATCCCGGTATGCGGATTTCATCATCCTCACGAACGAGGATCCCCGGTTGGAAGACCCGATGAAAATCCTGCAAGACATTGCCAAAGGATGTCAAGGGAAAACCGAGGGGAAAGATCTATTCTTTATTCCTGATCGAACAGAGGCGATCCGCCTTGCCTTTCAGCAAGCCCTCTCCCAGGACACTGTGGTGCTTCTTGGAAAAGGACACGAAAATAGCATCATCCTTCCTTCAGGGCCCATCCCCTGGGATGAAATCGAGAAGGCAGAATCTATCCTGGAAGAGCTGGGTTATCGGGAACGGTAAGGGAAACAGATCTGGTACGCAGTCCCTCTCTGGGGTAAAGTTTCCAGGGTTCCCTCCAGCTGTTCTATGAGGGCATGGATCAACTGGTATCCAAGGGTCGCGGATTGGTCTTTCCGGAACTCTTCCGGGAGTCCCACACCGTCATCCGTTACCATCAGGATGCAGGTATCTTTTGCAGTGAACAATTGCACCGTGATAGTCCCTTCCTGTTGCCCTGGAAAGGCATACTTCAAACTATTGGAAACGAGTTCGTTCACCAGTAGGCCCAGCGGTGTAGCTGTAGTGATATCAAAGATTATCTCTTCCACCTGAAAGTCGAGTTTAACACCCTGCGTATAAGCCCCATACGCCTCAAAGAGGTTTTCGCAGAGGGTTTTCAGGTACGATCGCATATCGATCCGGGAAATCCGGTCCCCCTGATAGAGGTGTTCATGGAGGATCGCCATGGAACGGACCTGCATTTGACTGTCGAGGAATAGTTTCGCATCTTCGGGATCCCTGATGTATCCCCTTTGGAGATTCAAAAGGCTCGAGATGATCTGGAGGTTGTTCTTTACCCGATGGTGGATCTCCTTCAGTAATAGGTTCTTTTCTTTCAATGCCTCTTTTAGAAGTTCCTGTTCGGCTTTTCGTTGGGTGATATCGTGAATGATCCCTACGGAACCTTTTAACTTAATCCCTGCTCCTTTTTCTTTTTCGAAGAATCCCGCAGCGTCCACCTCACCATAGGAGATGACCATTCCAATCCGCTCTCCCTCCCCCTTGGGTGGAAAACTATCCCTTTTCTTGGTCCGGAGCCTCACTTCCAGGCCCGTTGTTTTCCGAGGTCCCCTTCTGCGCTCATCGAATAGTTTGGGGGCGTTTGTTGGCCCTGTAACCTTTCCTTCAAATTGTTTCAACACGATACTGCGACTCACCTTAGGCACTTCCTCCGGTTCGAGAATGACAGTGAAATGCTTTCCGATAAGTTCTACTGGTTCGTACCCGAGTTCTCGAACCGCATCGTTCACGAAAGTGAAATACCCGTTCTCATCCACCGAGTACACAACGTCAGGCAGGGCCTGCACCAGATCGAGGTACTGTTGTTCCCGTACCTGCAGTTCCAGACTCTGGTGCTTCCGTGCCTCATGATCCCGAAGGACTTTTTTAACCAGGATAGGGAGAACTTCCAGGTGTCTTCTTTCCGCATCCCGGATAAGGAAACCACAGCTCATATCCTTGATGATGTCATCGATCCTGTCCCGGTCGTTGTAATCTGCCAGAAGGACGAATGGGAAGGGCCAGAGGAAAAGCCAATCGGCAAAGCTTCCATTCTGAAACTTGAGGTCTGTTACCACGATATCTACCACACCCGCCTGTAAAAGAGAATCTATCTCCCCTATCGATTCGGGGTACCGAAGCAGGAACGGGTAACCCTGCGCGGTAACGATGGATTGAAAGGCAACATACTCTTCCCTGTCGGAAGAAGCGAAGAGGACGGTAATTTTCAGTGAACCCATACTGCTCAAAATTCCTTATGAATGGAGGGAGTGTATAGAATAGTGATAGAGTTTTCAAGGCTTGTTGTTGCATATGCGCCCTCCATCCTTTATACTCCTCCCATGCGTACCGTGCTTATCCTGTATGGCGGCAAGTCAGGGGAGCATGAAGTTTCTCTCCGTTCTGCCGCTTCTATTGTCACTCATCTTCAGCCTCGATACCGGTTACTCCTGGTTGGCATTACCAAAGAAGGCCGCTTCTACCTTCAACCGGAAGCATACCCCTCCCAGGTGGCTGCCGGAAAGATTGAAGCCCTTGCAATAGAGGAAGACCCAGGCCGGAAAGTATCCCTTATCCCTGGTGAGGGATTTGTCTGTAACGGTTCCCTCCTGCCAGTTGATATCGTATTTCCCATTCTCCATGGTACATTTGGGGAAGATGGAACCATCCAGGGCCTACTGGAAACATTGGATTTAGCTTACGTTGGAGCCGGCGTTTTAGGCAGTGCCTTAGGAATGGACAAGGAAATGACGAAACGCGTCTGGGCACAGGAGGGACTCCCGATCGTACCGTACTTCACCCTTACTTCCGTCGAATGGAAAGAAAAGGGTCAACCAGCCGCCCAGTTTGCGGATCCATTAGGGTATCCGGTGTTCGTGAAACCAGCCTGTATCGGTTCCTCTGTAGGAATTTCCAAGGTGAAAGAGCCAAAAGATCTGAAGCAGGCTCTGGAACGAGCCTTTAAATTCGATACTAAAGTACTCATAGAGAAGGGAATAGACGCCCGGGAAATCGAATGCTCTGTAGTAGGAAACCATAATCCCATTGCCTTCACTCCAGGTGAAGTTGTTCCCTCTCACGAGTTTTACGATTATGAAGCCAAGTATATCGATCCGAAGGGGGCAGAACTCAAGATTCCTGCGGAAATCCCATGGGAGAAACAAACCCAAATAAAGGAACTCGCTGTAAAAGCGTACCGTTCCATCGGGGTAGAAGGATTCGCCCGGGTAGATTTTTTTCTGGAACGTTCCACGGGCACTGTATACCTGAACGAGATCAACACAATTCCTGGCTTCACCAGTATCAGTATGTTTCCCCGGATGTGCGCCTTCGATGGGCTTGCCTACGCGGAACTATTGGATCGCCTGATTCAGTTAGGGCTGGAACGATACCAGAACCGAAAGAATCTATCCTACGATTACCTTCAGGATACTCACCAATGATCGTACGAGGCTACTCTAGAAAGGGGCAAACGATCATGAGTAGTTATGGGTGTGGAAGCAGGATACCCGACAAGCAAAAGTAATACGACTCGCATGGAGAAGGGTACGGTGAGAATATCCCGTACAAGGGGTTCATCGAAGGTTGTGACAATGCAAGTACCCAGCCCTTCGTGCACGGCTTGAAGCATCATGAAAGAGGCAGCGAAACTGATGTCGATAGGGTAAGATAGCTGACCATTCGGCATCCTGTACTCGGTATTGGTAGAGCAACAGGCAATGATTACAGGAGCATTCCCCACGTGCTCCTGCCCAAAACAGGCCCGCTCGAACAGAACCCGCTTACCCGGATCGGTAATTACCACAAACCGCCAGGGTTGCCGATTCTTGGCCGATGGAGCAAGCCTTCCAGCATCCAGTATCCGATTGATCGCAGCCGGATCTACCTCTTTAGGAAGGAACTCTCTTACACTGATCCGTCGAAGGATTTCCGGAAGAATTTCCATCAGATCTTCCTCCTGGGTGTTTTTACTATCATACACGAGGTTTTCCATTCTTGGAAGCTGCTTGACCAAAATTCTACAATCTTTCACTCTTCTCGTACCATGTTTCGCTTCACACACGGCGGTTTTCTCTACTATTTTTTCCTTTTGTTCATTCTGCCCCTGTCAGGTGCTGAACAGGATCCTTTTTACCAACGGTTCGTGTTGCACCGTAGCTCCGTTTCAGCTTGCGGTCCTCGATTAGAAGGCTCGAAGGAAGAAGCACAGGCATTTAACTATCTAAAGAATACCCTGAAAAAATACAACCTTCACCTCGAAGAATTAGACTTTTCTACTATGAGGGATGGCCATTCTTTCTCCAGAATCCTTTCGGTAACCATCCCCGGCAAAAGTCCTAACTCTCTGTTCCTCGTTATCCCCATGTCACAGGAAATGCCCCGTTCTTTCTCGGTAGAAACCGATCCAGATGGGATTTCTCTGGCTCTATGCATGATAGAAGAATGGGCTCAAAATCCCCCTCCTGCATCACTGAAAATTTTATTCCTCGGCGGTGACACAGGCGTCGGAGAAGGAATAGGAAGCAGATTCTTCCTCCAAACCTTTCAAACCACTACTCCTCCCCTCATCCTCTACCTGCACCTAACCAATATCCCTTCAGTACTGGATATACAGACAGGTGCCAGAGGTCTGGTGAGTCCTGCCCTGCCCCTTGGATTACTCCTGAAGGCTTTCGAATCTACAGGAATAGAGATCTCCCTGTCGGGAAGCCGGAATCAGCTCTACCGGATGGGTGTTCCTCTGTCCCCTACTCCCTTAGGGCCGTTCCTGCGGGCCCAAATCCCTGCGCTTGGAATAAAGGGAAATCCCTACCATACAGAGACTACGGCTAACGCACCGATAACCGCTACGAAAGATTGGGTTCAGGGGTTCAAAGAGGGATTCCAATCCTTTCTGTCCCAATATGGGGATCTGGATTTTTCCGACTCCCCCCTGGAGTGGGATACCCATTACATCCCTATACGCTGGGGGAAAAAAATCCGACTCCTGGATGAAACAACGATGGTAGGGATCCTGTTGGGAGTTCTGACATTAAGCTTCGTTCTTTCCTTTGCACGAAGGAAGCAAACCCTACGGTATCTCAACACTCTCCTTCGTCATTTCTGGAACCTGCCATTCTTGTTTCTTCTTCAGTTTCTATTCCTCAGTATAGGTACGTGGGTATTGAAATGGATCGAGCAACTTCGATTTCCCCTGTGGGAATACACTCCTTCGCTGCAT
Source organism: uncultured Spirochaetales bacterium (assembly GCA_937991975.1). GTDB lineage: Bacteria > Spirochaetota > Spirochaetia > DTKZ01 > DTKZ01 > DTKZ01. The sequence continues at coordinate 17,778 of CALKLC010000058.1, forward strand.
TTCCTATTGAAACTATCCAGTGCTACCTTTCTTTTTAGTCTTTTCTTCCATACCCTACACAGACTGCCTCTGGCAAAACGGGGAAGATTCTACTCTGCTTCCAGTATCCTATTTTTCTTTGTGAATATCCTTGTATTTTCCCTGATCAATATTGCCCTCTGTTACTACTTTTTGTGGGGTTTCCTCTGTTCGCTTGGATTCTCCTTCTTCAGGCGCAAACGGATAAAGCTCCTTTTTCTACTGATAGCCCCCATACTTTTCTACAGGATCACCTACGATCTATTCGTTATTCCCGAGTTACCGATGATTCGAGTGCTCCTTTTCTCCAGTACGGGAAATATTCTCCTCGCTTTCATGCTTCTCCCTTTCATCCTCATGGCCATACGGATCGATTTCTTGATTCGTCACCCCGCTTCCCATAAGCCGGGATGGGGACTCAGGAGCATCGTACTCTTTTCGGGAGCCCTTACCTTCGGGATTTCCGCTTACCTTCTATTTTATACTCCCTTCTCTGTCCAACCTATCCCCATCCAATGGAAAGAGACTCTGGATGTCGAGTCAGGTACCCACTCCCTCACCCTTTCGAGCATCACGTACCTTAAAGAGGGTACCTACCCTTATGGTACTTTCCGTATAGAGATTCCCCCCCACTCTAAAAAGGTGGAAACCTTCCTCCCCAGGGGGGAGGATCCCCTTCAAGTACAGGTAAAGCAAACCTCTTTCCTGGAACGTACTACGTATCATTTTATGTTCACCAGCAACCTTCCTTTCTACCTGATGGATTGTACCATCGAAGCTTCGGAAGACACCGTAATTTACGGCAGCAATTTCCCGATTACACCCGAAGTAGGAACACGGAAGACGAAAGTGTTCATCGGCAGGAACCCGCCACAACCCGTCTCCCTGATCCTTACTCTTCCCAGGAGAAAACCTTTCACAGTGAACATCACACTCTATTCCCATCCCCACGGGCTCCCCTCTTTCGGGGAAGGGGTGGTGAATCAGGAGTATATTGTACAAAAGAGAGTAAGGATTGAATAGGAATGATGTACTTTCATGTAGACATGGATGCCTTCTTTGCCTCAGTGGAACAACAGGATCACCCAGAACTTCGAGGCAAACCCGTTATCGTAGGAGCAAGGCCGGGAACACGGGGGGTGGTATCTGCCTGTTCGTATGAGGCTCGGGCCTGTGGAGTAAGATCTGCGATGCCCATTGCAGAGGCGGTCCGCAAGTGTCCAGAAGGGATCTTCCTTCCTGTCCGCATGAAACGATACATGGAGGTCTCCCAACACATCATGGAAGTGTTCTCTTCCTTTACCCCCTCCTGGATCTCTATCTCCATCGACGAAGCTTCTCTCGATATGACAGGAACCGAGGCTCTGTGGGGCTCTCCGGAAGGAGCAGCTACCCTTTTAAAGAAAAAGGTGCGAGAAATCTCCGGTTTGACCCTATCCATAGGAATTGCCGAGAATCGGTATGTTGCAAAGCTGGCATCGGAATATAGAAAACCGGATGGATTGTACAGAGTATACCCCGGAGAGGAGATCCCCTTCATCGATACCGTGGGATTGAAAAAGCTCTGGGGGATTGGATCAAAGACCTTACATCGGCTTACAGAGTTAGGGTGGGACACGCCGGCAAAGATTCGAGAACTTCCGTTGAGAGTCCTGCAAGCTAGATTGGGAAAGGCTTTTGGGGAGTTTCTCTACCAGATAGTCCGGGGAACAGATCCGGGTATTTACTCCGATGAGGTAAAGTCCCATTCCCTCTCCCAGGAAACCACTTTTTCCTCTGATATAGGAGATATACGGGTATTAAAACAAACCTTGCTGGAACTTTCCCACCAGGTAATGTTTCGCCTTTACAGAGAGAACGGTTGGTCCAGAACAGTCACCCTCAAAGTTCGGGATCCCCATTTCACTACCCGCACCTTTAGACGCACCCTTCCCCATCCGATCCTTTCCGCAGAGGAACTCTTTCACCTTGGGTGGGAGCTTTTCCAGGAGAACCATCCTTTAGGCAAAGAGATCAGGCTGATCGGGATAGGATTGGAACAGGTAGAAACCAATGAGGGCCCTTTTCAAGGCGAACTCTTTCCGGCAGAGTATGAAAAGCACCGCTCAGTGGAAAAAGTGGTCTTTGAACTCCAGCAAAAACATCCATCCCTTACCTTGAAGAAGGCAAGTTTGCTTCCCCCGCGGATCAATTTTCCAGAATCGTGATCTCCACCCTTCGGTTCTTTCTTCTCCCTTCCTCCGTGGTATTATCCGCAACGGGGACTTCCGCCCCCATTCCCCGGGTAATGATCTGCTCTCGATTCCGAACCCCCAGACTCAGTAGGAATTCCCCTACAGCCATGGCCCGCTCTTCGGAAAGCTGTTTACGCCCCATGGCTGTTCCTGCCAGGGCCGTATGTCCGGTGATGAGAATATCCCTATCCGGATACTTTTTGAGAATCTCGGCAATTCGTTTGAGCTTTTCTTTTTCTTCTGGAACCAGGACGGCCGAGTCAGGGAGGAATTGGATATTTTCTATAGTAAGGGTAACCCCCAATGCATCCCCCCTTACTGCTGTATTGGGTACCGCCATGTCGCGGAGATCTTTGGTAATCTCTTGAACTATGGATGCTTTATCCATCTTACTGGATTCAACAACCTTCGCTTCTGCCTTCCCCCGGTACTCTACCCGATCTCCCCCAGAAAGCTCGAATAGAAAATCGAATTCTTCCTCGTAAGCATACGGTCTGCCTTCCGCCGGATCCCAGAGCAATGTTTGTTTCGACATTCCCCCCACTCTGGATGGGTATAGCCGGGTAGCTATGGGAGGGGTGAAACGATGGAATATAGTGTAGGAAATCTCGATTATTTTTAAATCTTTATCCTCCCACTTTCGCTCTCCCCTATATACGTACCGGGGGTAGATGGGGAAACGAAGGGGTTCCCGCAGCCCAAATGAATCCCGCAGATCGTGCACCTCTTCTCCCTCCGAGGACCATTCATCCCCTACTTGAAGATCCTTAGCAGGGAAAAAAGGGACATGCCGAACGATGGGCATGTAGTACTGATCCGGAATAGTCATTCGTCCCTGACTGTCTCGCCAGAACTCACTTTCGTAGTTCCTTCCCCAGCTGAATACACGTTGGGAGCTCCTGGACTCTTCCGATGTGTGAAAGGTACAGCGAAGTTTTCCCTTCCCCTCGTTTGCTTCTACCACCTCTACGGCAATCCGATTCAGAATCTCCGCATGGTGGGAAAACACCCCATTGATGTATACATCTTCCTTGACGATGGAAAGAATCCTGTAGGTTTCTCCCCTGGCATACAAAAAGCGGAAGATCTCTCCAAAGGAAGGGTGCACCACGAATATAATCAACAAGACAGTGGGAACAAATTTCCTTCTATTCATAGCTTTCTCCCTTACAGCATACCACAGTTCCACCCCTTTTCCTTGACAAATACAGGGTGGCGGACTATGTTTTTACTGGTAACCATGTATGGGAAGAATCTACTGCAGGCATACACCGAAGGGGCATTTTTCATA
>CALKLC010000059.1 GCA_937991975.1 uncultured Spirochaetales bacterium
CCCTTCCTTCTTGCAAAGAATAATAAGTGTAATTAATCGCTGTACAACCAGCCAGGCCCCCACAATCCATAGAGCAATCCAGAAGGTCCCCAGGTTGTAATTTTTTGCAGGATACAAACTGGTAAGAATACCGAAGCCTACGATATTTAATCCAGGCCCCATCTGGTTTCCCAACATGCTGGCAGACATTTCGGTAGTAGCGGCCAATTCAGCAGAGAAACCACTTTTCTTCATAGCGGGAATAGTAAACACTCCTGTCGCAGCCACATTGCCAGGTCCTGTACCGGTCATCATGGCAAGTCCTGCTGACCCAAATAGAGCTACGTATCCAGCACCTCCCGGTAAACCTCCGAATATTGCTAATATAATGTTAATCAGTTTCTCCACTACCCGAGTTTTTTGAAGAATATAAGCGAGGGATAGAAATGCCACAATGATGTAAAATAAACTGCTTTGAGTGGCTGGAAACAATAGGTACTTCATAAAAATATCGTAGCGCTTTGTCATTACAATTGAGAAGCAGAAGGCTAGAAACATTGCCTCGTAGATAGGTCTTTTGAATAATACAAATATGATAAATACAAAAACGAGGAGAAGCAGTAGATAGAAGACTTCCATTGGTAAACCTAATACCATTTGCATAAACACCTCCTAAACTAAAGTTTATGATTAGCAAAAAATTGATTAGAATAATAAAGTCTATACTTTCATATGACACCTCCTATTGGGTAAAACTGATACGCTGCATCCAGTTATGGAAAAACAGTCTTCCAATTTTTTCTGGTAACATTTCTGGGTGGAACTGTATTCCCAGCTGGATGATTCCCTGGCGATTTTCCATTCCTTCGGTAACTCCATCTTCTGAAAAGGCAGAAACAAAAAAGTTTTCTGGCACTTTGAGTACAGCTTGTCGATGGAAGCTGTTCACCATAAGCCTCTCTGTTCCCATGAGTTGATGCAGTATGGAACCCTCTACAAGAGTTACCGAATGTACAGCTTTAGCGGGAGGGAAGTAAGGCCCTTGTTGGTGAATGATATAATTCTCAAAATTCACGTCACCATCCAATACATCCCCCCCTAGCTCCAGCGCCATTACTTGAAAACCCCTGCATATTCCCAATAGTGGGATGTTTTTCTTTTGAGCAGCTTTTATAAGAGAAGCCTCATTATCATAGCGAAGGGGATTGCTAACACGTAAAATATTTGTCTTTATTTCTTCTACAACGTTTCGCTTAATGCTAAGTACTTCACCAGACAGGATAATGGCATCCAACCCTTTAACCATTTCCTCAATTATTGCAAGATTTTCGACAATAGGAAGAACATAAGGAATATGTCCTTCACGCTCCACAGCTTGCACTAAGTTCCGGATTGTATAGGTAAGAGGCCAACCTTCCACTAGCTGTCCGGCTTCCCATCCACTGCTAATACCTATCTTTAACTTATCTTTCATAACCAAAACCCTCCAAATACTATAGTCAGCAAAATTGCCGATCCCACAATGAACACAATCCCCGCCTTTGCCATTTCATAGGACTTGAAGTATCCTGATTTGTACACAATGGCATTCGGGGGAGTATTGGCGGGAAGCATGAAGGCACAGCAGCTGGCCAGCCCTGCCATAATTCCCAGGGGAACGGGATCGAACCCCAGAGCCCTGGCCAGGCCAACCGTTACTGGAACGAAAGTAGTGGCTGTGGCAGTAAGGCTGCTAAACACAGTGATACTGAGAGAAGTGATGAGGGCAATGATTCCTGCCACCAGGTACACCCCCAGGCCTTTAAGTCCTACGGCAAGACTCTCGGCAATAATTTTGATTACTCCTGTCTCGTTCAGGCCGGAACCTAACGCGAGCCCTCCCCCTACAAGGATGAAGATATCCCACCCGATCTCCGGAGCGGCTTCCTGCCAGGTTACTACTCCTATGCGGGGCATAACGAACAGGAGGGCGATTGCTACAGAGGCAATGTAGAGCCATCCCGGCAGAAGTGGGAAGAATGAATCGGAAATCCACAGTAAAATCGCCAGAATAAAAAGGGCAAGCACCTTCTTCTGTACAGCATTAAGGGGCCCTAATGCAGCGAGTTCTTTCCGTACCCCTTCACTTCCCCCTTCGATTCGCTTTGTCTCCGGTGGGTACAGGCTGAGGAGGATGATCCACCCTAAAGGTACTAGAAGGATCACCATGGGTACAGCGTGGAGACACCAATCAAGGAACCGGATCTCGTGTTTGGTAAGATCCCTTATGAGGGCAATGGTGATAGATGATGCGGGGGTCCCGGCAGGTGTACCCATGCCTCCGATATTGGCCGCGTACGCAATCCCGATCATCATAATTTTTCCTAAGTTACTTTTCCCTGGTTCATGTTCTGTCATATGCACGATACCTAAAGCGATAGGCATCATGATGGCGGCGGAAGCAGAGTTGGATATCCACATGGAAAGAAAAGCCGTGGCTGCCATCACACCGAGGAACAGCATATCGGTTCGTTCCCCCATGGCTGCTACAATGTGAAGGCTGATTCTGCGGTCTAACTGGTACTTCGAGAGGGCAGTGGCCATGATATAACCCGCAAAGATGATACTGTTGACCGGATTGGCAATATGCTTGAGGCCTGTACTGATGCCCTGGATCCCGGTAACGGCCTGTATAAGGATCACTACCAGCCCTGTAAGAGCAATGGGAACACATTCGGTGATCCAGAATACAGCGCTAATGAAGGTGATGGCCACCATAATCACTGCTTTGGAGGAGAAGGCAGGGGGAAAGGGTAGAAAGGTGATGAGGAATCCTACCACCAGGGTTCCAAGGATGATAGTGAAGTTCCGGGTATCCAGGGACATTCTCTTGCCGTTGTTCATACTGGTTGAACCTTTCTTCTTAAGATGAATCGATCATACAGGAATGAAATCGCAGCCAGTGTCAGACCGATAGCGGATTCCAGATGTCCGGGAAAAAGAAGCAGGATACTTCCTATAAAGAGTAAGACACGGAATATATAGGCCATTTTTGTAGAGGGCATACCGAATAGGGCATAGGCGATACCGACTGCTCCAATCGCAGCGGTAATTCCATGGGTCAGAATGTTTATAGCATCTGTACGGCCCACGAGAGAGGGATTCAGCATAAAGAAGTAGGGTAGGATGAAGGCTACGGCACCAAGCTTTACCGCATTGAACCCTGTTTTGATCCAGTTTGCTTTGGCTATGCCAGCGGCTGCTACCGCAGCTGTACAGGTTGGGGGGGTTACTCCCCCGAGAATCGCCCAGTAGATGAAGAATAGATGGGCGGCCACTTCGTCCACCCCAAGCCGGAGGAGGGGCGGAGCGAGGATCGAGATGGAGAGCACATAGGTGGGAACCACGGGGAGAGAGGTCCCCAACAGAAAGGGTACAATCGTAGCGATCAGGAGGGAGATGAGGAAATTCTTTCCACCGACTTCGAGGATAAGTCCACTGATCTTGGGAGCTAATCCTGTAATCCCAATAAGGTTTACGAGAATTCCTACGGATACGAGAATGGGAACGATCCGTGCTACGTCCAATCCACCTTCTGAAAGGGCCTTCACGACTAATCTAAAACTCTCCTTGAGGGATCCTTCCAGGAGACCCTGGAGGATGAACACTGCCAGGGCAGAAACTGCCGCGTAGAATCCTGCCCGAATCAGTGGTTGACCGAGACCAATCATGACTAAAAGAATCACCGTTGGGATCAGGAGACCCGCTAGCCGGCCAAAGGTAAGAATATCCTTCCATTTCGGGATCTCTTCCTTTGGAACCGAACCCAATCCGTACCGTTTGGTCTGAAAATGTACGCCAAAGAAGACACCCAGATAGTATAGGAAGCAGGGTAGAAGGGCATAGGCAATGATACGAAGGTAGGAAATATTGAGAAACTCCGCCATCATGAAAGCGGTGATGCTCATAATGGGTGGAGTGATGCCCCCCCCACTGGAGGCAATTGCTTCCACCGCGCCTGCAAACTCGGGTTTATACCCCAATTTTTTCATCATGGGGATGGTGTAACTTCCTGTTACCATTACATTGGCCACAGAGCTTCCTGAGATACTTCCAAACAGAGCGCTGGAGATTACTGCGGCCTTCGCAGGGCCTCCCGAATATTTCCCGGTGAGAGCGAACGCCAGGTCAATAAATGTTTTGCCCCCTCCTGTGGCCGATAGGAGGGATCCGAAGATAATGAACATGGCGATGAAGGTAGCAGACATCCCTGTGACACTGCCGTATATCCCTAAAGGAGAATAGTAAATGGAATTAATAACGTAATTCAGGTTGATTCCACGAAGTCTCCACATACCTGGGAAATAGTTCCCTGTAAAGATGTATCCCAGCAGGAGAAGCACCATGACAGGTATCGCCCACCCTACGCTTCGGCGAGCGGAATCCAGAATAACGATGGTGAGGGCCCCTCCCAATACAAGGTCGAGAGTAGAAGCTCCACCCGGATTTGCGTAAATATCGAGAGCCTTGAATAGGGCATTTAGGTTGGCTGCAAAGACGATCAAGATCATCAATACATCCACCCAGTGGGCTTTGTATTGTGGTTTTTCTTCTTTTGGTTTCTTGAAGGGAAAGTTTAGAAGAGCGAGGGAAACACCGAGAGTAACGTGAATCGCCCGTAACTGAATATCTATCAATTCGAAAAAGATGGGCAGGACCAGCTGAACCAGGGCAAAGAGCAACCCTCCCCAGAAAAGGATAGACGATACCATACACACTCCTTTGGGGGGGGCGAGTGCCCCCCAGACCCCGAATCTAATAGTTGCGGGTAATCAGCTCCAAAACAGGTAAACAATAGGGTTACTTCTCCTTGTATTCCGGTGGGATGAATTTGGCTGGTACCTGGATGCCTCGTTCTTTTGCAAATTGCACAAGCCCCGCATGGGCAGGAACAACATCATCTCCTGTGGCAAACTTAAAGTAATCTGCTATAGGATCCCACCCCTTTGCAGGTCCGTAAGCGGCCTGGATATCTTGCAGGTTTTCATAGTAGGCCTTTACGATTTTGTATCCGATTTCCTGGCTCAATTTGGAAGTGGCTACACCACCTGCAATCGCAGCTTCTTCATAGAAAGGACCGGCATCAGGAAGTTCCTTGATACCGCCCTTCTTGGTCTCAACGAAGCTCAAGTAAGGCATCGCTTTCATGATCTGCTGCGTCTCTTCCCGTGTAAATCCAATCGCTGTCAGCGGAGTGGTCATATTCACTTCGATTAGAGATGCATCGATGGCAAAAAGACCTGAGGATTTCTGAAGGCCCACGATCCGGTTTTCTTTGAGGGCGTTGATGGCATCCCCCAGGGCCATGGGTACTAAGTTTACGCCAGTTTTAAGAATTTCGTTGAACCTAGTTACATAGGTTGCTGCAGCGGATCCAGGAATACCGGGACAGAACCTCTTGCCTGCCAGGTCCGACCATTTGGATACACCCGAGTCCTTTCGAACGTACAACCTGTCCGCAATGATGTTCCTTACCAGGAGCCAGCGGATTTCGGGATACGCCTGGTCCTTGAAGGTATCGATTCCCTTGTACAACTGGTAGGTAGAAGGAACATCTACCGCAAGTGCGAAATCGAAGGTGCCTGCCTTTACTTTGCGAAGATTGTCGATCCCCGCCCCGCTTTCTACCACCGTTACTTGCAAACCCTGACCTGATTTGTTCACTGCGTTAGCGGCAGCCACACACCAGGCGTACACACCGGAAGTGGAAGAGGTGCTCCCCATGTTGAGGTACACGACTTCCTGTTTGGAAGGTGCTGCCTTTCCGGGAGCCGCCTGTTCCTTGCCTCCCCCTGCGTAGAGGGAAAGACCCATCAACAGAGCCACGATACCCAAAGAAACGATCTTTTTCATGTGAAACCTCCTAAGGTTTAATGTGCATTTATCGTTCATTCATCTCGATTTCGATATCCAGAAGGGGCGGATACTGCTGGCATCCAAAAATATCCGTTTCATTAGGTGAACCCATTTGTCAACACAAAATTTGGGGTTAGTTTATGAACATCCCTCCTACTGCTGTGTCTCATTCAGACTCCTCCAGAGACTGCCCTTTCACAAAGTGTGCTCCATATGCTTCGCCGAGCGGCTAATCCCCAACAACCGACACTGATCCTCCATACTCAACTCTCGATGCTCAGGCTCACTAGCGGCGGTTCGATCCCGTACAGTTGCCTGTACTTTTTTTTT
>CALKLC010000060.1 GCA_937991975.1 uncultured Spirochaetales bacterium
AAGAAATAATGGAAGTCTGAATGCCAGAATCCGCATCAAGAACCTTGATTCCGGAACGGTTACCCATCCATGTAGGTATCATCATGGACGGTAACGGTCGATGGGCCCGTCAACGGAACCTGAATAGAACTGCTGGGCACAGGGAAGGGTTGAAGGCGACAAAGGCTATTGTAAAAGCAGCAGCGGATAGTGGAATCAAATTCCTCTCCCTCTATACCTTTTCCACGGAGAATTGGAAACGAGCCCAGGAAGAGGTCACTTTCTTGATGGGACTTGTGCATCAGCATCTTCGGAAAGAGTATGACTTCTATCGGGAGAATGAAATACGAATCCGGCACAGCGGAGATTTATCAGGTCTTCCCCCCGAAGTTCAAGAAGACATTCGAACCGTAATACAGGATACGGCCTCCCATACGAAGCTTACGGTGAACCTGGCCATTAACTATGGGGGAAAGAACGAGATCGTTCGGGCGGTTCATAGACTGATCCAGGGGAATCCAGCACTAGCTCCTGAACAGGTAACAGAAGAGTCCATTGCCAAGAATCTCGACAACCCCGATATCCCGGATCTGGATCTGATCATACGAACAGCGGGAGAATTGCGGTTGAGCAACTTTCTCCTCTGGGAATCGGCCTATTCCGAGCTGTACTTCTCTCCCAAACTGTGGCCCGATTTTACTCCCGAGGATTTCCTCGAAGCGCTTCTGAATTATCAATCCAGAAACCGAAAGTTTGGTGGTGTATCGTGAGCAACGCACGCATCCGCTTGATCCTTTTCTTTACCGCTTTACCAGTCCTGGTAGCCATTATTCTCTTCCTTCCCTACTTCCAGTATGGTGCCTTTGCTCTTCTATGCATGGGGGCTTCGGGAGTAGCTGCATTAGAACTGGGGTCCATGTTTCGTCATAAGGGCATAGAGGTATCCAGACCCATAGCCATTTCCCTGGGGATCCTTGGACCCTTCACAGCATATGGGGAACTGGTAGGAGGATGGAACAGCACCCTCTCTTTGGCCCTGTACGTTCTTGTATTGGCCATTCTCTTTACATTCGAAATCCGGAAGAAATCAGAATCGGAGCTCTCTTACTCCCTGCCGCGCATGGCGGCCTATACGTTCATCACCTTTTATCCTGGGATTTTCAGCTCTTACGCGGTCCGGCTTACCCGGTTCGAAGAAGGCGGGATCCTTGTTCTGGTCTTCCTCCTTTCTACCTTTTTGAATGATTCGTTTGCATGGGTATTTGGAATGCTATTCGGAAAGAACAACAGGAATATCCTCGTTGTAAGTCCCAACAAGAGTCTGGTAGGTTTTATCTTTGGATTCCTTGCCTCCATCCTGGTGATGGTGGCAAGTTCGTTCCTCTATCCACGGGTCTTTCCTCTTTCGGTTCCTGGATCGATTCTTTTCGGAAGCATCATTGGAATCACTACTCCCATCGGGGATCTGGTGGAATCTGTCATCAAGCGTTCTGCGGCCGTCAAAGATTCCGGGTCTTTGATTCCGGGTAGAGGGGGACTACTGGATTCTATCGACTCTCCCCTCTTCAATGCACCGATTTTCTTCTACCTGTATCAATGGTTCTCGGGTAAGTTCTAGTTGCCGTTGAACTTTTTCCTTTCCTATGCCATAGTGCATCCGGGTTGTAATCAATGAAGAGAAAAAAAATCCTCATTCTGGGCAGTACGGGTTCTATCGGAATCAGCGCCCTTTCCGTAGTAGCGGAGAAGAAAGAGCTCTTCCAGGTGGTAGGGTTGGCCTCCCATAGGAACGAATCTCTCCTATTGGAGCAAGCCTCCCGTTTTGGAGTCTCTAAATTAGCCTTGAGCGGAGCATCTCCTAAAGATTCCCGCATTGAATACCAGGGACTTGAGGGTTTGCTCCACCTTATCGAGGAAACGGATGCAGAAATTGTCCTGAATGGTATTTCAGGTGCTGCCGGCTTCTTGCCTTCCATCAAATCTATCCAAACAGGAAAAAACCTTGCCCTGGCCAACAAGGAGACCCTTGTGATGGCTGGGGAAATGGTGCTGGCAGAAGCAAAAAAACAAGGTGTCGCCATCCTGCCCGTAGACTCTGAACATTCGGCCATATTCCAGCTGGTAAAACGGTTCGATAAAGAGGCGATAGAAGCGGTAGTATTGACAGCCAGTGGCGGAGCCTTTCGGGACCTACCAAGGGAACAACTCCACTCCGTTACACCGAACCTCGCGCTCCAACACCCAACCTGGAACATGGGGAAAAAGATCACCATTGATTCGGCTTCCCTTGCCAATAAAGGGTTGGAGGTCATCGAAGCCCACCACCTCTTCGAAATGCCTCCCGAGCGAATTCATGTGGTGATTCATCCGCAGAGTTATGTGCATTCCCTCGTGGAGACAAAGGACGGGAACTTCTACGCTCAGATCGGGAAACCCGACATGCGGATACCGATTTTGAATGCCCTGACGTACCCATCCATCCACTCCCACTCCATGGGAAAGCTCTCATTGTCCAACGTACAGTTGAGTTTCTTCGAACCCGACGGGGAAAAGTATCCGATGCTCCCCCTTGCCTATCAGGCTTTGCGGAGAGGGGGAACCTACCCTCTGGTGTACAATGCAGCCAATGAGGTGGCGGTGGATGCATTTTTAAAGGGATTTATCCCTTTCACAGGAATCCCCCATCTTGTGGAAAGAACCCTCCAGTGGTGCGATTGGCCTGTCAACATGGAAGGGATCGAGATGGTTCTCGACACCGATTCGCGGGCCCGTTCTATAGCCCAGGCGATCCTTTCGCAGAAAAAGGAGTAAGCCCCATGAAAGTTTTACTCGGTCTAGTGGGTCTGGGAATCGTAGTATTCATCCACGAATTGGGGCATTTTATCGCAGCTAAAATCTCAGGTATCGGTGTAGAGGTGTTTTCTCTTGGATGGGGAAAGCGTCTCTTTTCCGTTACCTACAGGGGAACAGAGTACAGGCTTTCCCTCCTTCCCATTGGAGGATACTGCAAATTGAAAGGGGAAGATTCACTCAAACACCCCGCGGAAGTCTACAAACCGGAACCAGGCAGTTTCTATGCGGCATCTCCCCTCAAACGAATCTTTGTAGCCCTATCAGGACCATTTTCTAATTTACTGTTCGCGTTCATTGCTTTCACATTCGTTTGGGTAATAGGATTTTCCTACCCCACATTCTCTAACCGAATCATTCTCGAATCAGATTTTCCATCCGCTGCATCCACCCGGTTTCCAGCTACCGAGGGCGGACTAAAGACCGGGGATGAGATCCTTGCAATCGATGATACGCCTATCCTGACATATCGGGACATCCAGGAAATTGTGAGCCGGAATCCCCATAAGCCCCTTACCTTTACATATAGAAGAAATGGAGTAACGGGAAAAGCGATTGTGACGCCCGAATTGAACAAGGATACCGGTGCGGGCAGGATCGGTGTGTATGCCTGGATCGATCCTATCGTTGAAGGTGTACGGAAGGATTCTGCAGCTTACATCGCTGGAATCAAGAAAGGAGATACGATTCTAAAAGCAGAGGGGGAGGAAGTTCCTCACACCCTACTCCTATTGCAAAAACTCTCACAGTCACGTTCGAAACCGGTTCGGCTGATTTTATTGAGGGAGGGAAACATGATAGAAACAGATCTACTCCCCCATTTTACCGATACAGGGGTGCTGGACACAGGTCTTTCCTTCAAACCTATCATCCATACCGCTCGAAGTGAAACATTCTTAACGGCAGTTCAGAAAGGACTGGAGGAAACTAGAAACACCCTTTCCGATACGGTTCGGAGCTTCAGCTTGCTCTTCAAAGGGATCAACCTATCTCAGGCAGTTTCCGGCCCTATCCGCATCACCTACTACGTGGGCGAAATAGCTTCCCAGGGTTTCAGTAAAGACATCGCGACAGGGGTAACCTCCTCCCTGAGCTTCCTTGCCCTGTTGAGTGTGACTCTTTTCTTTATGAACCTCCTCCCCATTCCCGTGCTCGATGGAGGTCTGATTCTCATGTTTTCTATCGAGATGGTTCTTCGAAGGAGATTATCCACAAAATTTGTGTACCGTTATCAGTATTTAGGGTTTATAATCATCCTTAGCTTGATTCTCCTCGCGACTATGAGTGATGTATTCTTTCTTTTTAGAAGGTAGAAGGATGAAACGCGGAGTGACAGTATTTCTCCTTTTCTTTACTTTTGTACTCGGATGTGAGGGAGAGGAACGATGGGTACTCCAGAACGGTCACAATGGTCCTATTCTTTCTATCGCCTTAGATGATCGACGAAACCTTCTTTTTACAGGAGGGAAGGATGGTACGATCCGGGTTTGGACCGGCACTCCATTAGTCCAGGTTCGAAAAATTCAAGTATCTCACCTTCCTATCTTATTCATTGCGGTGGATTCGAAGAATCAGCGCATCGGGGTGGTTGAATCTAATGGCCTCACGCAACATTTCCTCAGTGTGTGGGACTGGGAGACAGGGTTTCGGAAATTCCATATTCCCTTGAAAGAACTACCTCTGTTCATGCAATTCTCTCCTCATGGAACCTTCCTGGGACTCAGCAAGCCTACCTGGCAAAGCCTCACTCTCTATGACGCAGAAACAGGAGAGACCTTGCCCTACCTCCAGGCTGGATTTGGGATCGTGAACTTCTTTCTCGTAAGTACATCGGAAAACACTCTTTTAAGCTATTCCCCTGCTTCGGGTTCCTTGATCTATTGGAATCTTCGCGAGGGGACAAGAAAAAGCACTATCCGAACAGTGGCAGATCTGAACATTCTAAGAATCCTGAGCGAACGATACGCCGTTGGGTATGATCTCAAGACCCTATACCTGATCGATCTCGTCACCGGGGAAACCCTATCCCGGGTGGATCATCCAGGTATTACCACCGTCCTTCCAGATACCTCTAGAGAAGAGTTGATTATTCTATCCACCGGCCGGGAGGAATCGTATCTGAGCTTGTGGAAATATAGAATCCCTTACCAGGAAGGCGAACAGGGGAATCTGTTCCCCGTACAGGAATCTCTACACACAGTACCCGCACAGACCACACAGGCGCTGCTTTGGAAAAACCATATCATCCTTCCGTACTCGGATGGAACGATAGGGAGATATCAGGCGGGCAATCCCTTCCCCAGCACCGAAGGGAAACAGATTGTTGAGCCAATTTCAGATCTGCAAGTGCAAAGCGGACAATTGGTAGTAACTACCAGGAAGGATATCTGGATCATCCCATCCTCCTTTCTCGAAACCGGAGGGATACCTCTTGACTCTGTAAAAAGGATAGACAATCCCTATGGGAGGCCGTTAGGGATACTGAGAAGTAAAGAATCAGAATTGATGCTCTTTACCAAAGATACTTCTACGGGTGGTGTGCTTGCTCGTTTCGATCTGTCCAGGCCCTATGAAATCCAGACTATCAGAACCTTCCCATTGCCTTTAGCAGGAGTTTGGTCTTCTCCACGTGGTTTGTACTGTCTGGAAACGGGTGGAAGCATTAAAAGATTGCAGCTCGATACACTTATAGAAGATTTCCAGATTCCTGCAGGAGACATTCAGTCCCTCCTTCCCCTGGATGAAAACACCCTGCTACTAGGGAAAAATGCCATAGGACACTATGGAAACCCTCTTTTACTGTTGGAAATGACTACCCGCGAGACGATCCCCCTCCAGATTCCCGGGGTATTCATCGCCTTCAAACTGATGATCCAACCCAGCACCAACAGGCTTTTCATCATGGCCCTCAGGCAAGGAAGAGAGAAAGAGACGGAAACCGTACTCTACCTAACGGAGCGAAATACCCTGGAACAATTCAAACCGATTGCGATTCTACGATCCGAGGAATTAGAGGCCGATATGGGGACTGACCCCGCCACAGGAGAACTCCTTACGACTCTAGGCACTGGCGCAATTCGCAGATGGGATGGATCTATATGGAAATCCTTCGAATCCAACAATAATTTAGCTACTACGATTCGGACCTGTGATCGTTGGGTTTTCGGAATCAACAAGGACGGAACGGCCTCGGTTTGGGAAAGTGCTACCGGTACCTACTGGGGGGAGATAGTGTTTCTTCAGGAAGGGGGATGGATCATCCTGAAAAAGGATGGAAAGTTTGTAAGCGCTCCTGGCATGGATGTGAAGAAGGTTCTCCGTTATGTACCATAACGGGAAATTGAAAAACCATCCCTACCCGTGAGAGGGATTCGCTTTTACCTTCTGTATGGCAAGATGCACGGCTTTCTGGATTTCTTCGATATATGGAGTATTCACAACGCCGGCTGTATAGAGGCTACCCAACAGGGAGACTCTATACATGGGCTTTACATTGTTCAGTGCCAGGGCTGCTATATCCAGGATACAATCCTGGCATTTACACATCCCCCTATGTTCATCGGCTGACAACTGCTTATCCATTTCCTCGAACACCAACCGTTCTGCTTCGTTTACCAGAGAATCGAACTCATACTGATCTTTCAGACCCATAAATGCCCCCTCTCTACAGGATCTCATAGGTGCACATTTTCTGCAAGACTTTCGAACCGAGTATACTGAGGAATGAAGGCTACCTTTATCGTTCCCACAGGACCGTTCCTCTGTTTTGCTACCACCAGCTGGGTTTCTATTACTTTGGGCATATCTTCGAGGTCACGATCGTTCTGCCTCTCCCTATGGAGGAAGATTACAACATCTGCATCCTGTTCAATGGAGCCAGATTCCCTAAGATCTGCCAGGGTAGGAGTCTTTCCCTCTGTCTCCCTGCGAACCTGGGATAGAGCAACCACAGGAATATCCAGCTCACGGGCAAGAGCCTTCAAAGAACGGCTAATTTCTGCAATCTGTTCATGTCTGGGAAGTTCCTGATTTTCCGCCTGGATCAAAGTCAAATAATCGATAAAAATAATTTCCACATGATGATGGCTCCGCATCCGACGGGCTTGCGCCCGCAGATCCAGCAATTTGATGTTGGGAATATCACTGATATAGAGGGGCGCTTCGTAGATGAGTCCGGCTGCGGTTGTCAGGTTGTTGAAATCTGCTGGTTTTAGCATACCTGTTCGAATGACCTGAGAACTGATTCGTGCCTCGCTGGCTACCAGTCGCTGCATCAATGCCATACGGGACATTTCCAGCGTAAAGAATCCTACGGGCCGATTCTGGCGGATAGAAATATTAGCCGCCATCGAAAGGGCCAAAGCTGTCTTTCCGACAGATGGCCTGGCACCGATCACAATAAACTCAGATCGCTGAAAACCGCTCAGCATACTGTCCAGGGCGGGGAATCCGCAGGGGATACCGGTATAACTTTCATGGGTATGGTACAGTTTCTCGATGGCTTCGATGGTTTCAGGGATGATATCTCCCGCTCGTACATACGTTCCCGATTGATGGGAATCAGAAATCTCAAATATTTTCCGCTCCGCCTCCTCGATGATGATCCGTTCATCCTTCCCCTCGTTGTATGAGTCTACCTGGATCTCTTGAGAAATGCGAATGAGATTCCTTCGTATGCTGGTTTCCTGTACAATCCTTGCATAGTATTCGATATTGGCACTTGAAGGAACTTCAGAGGTCAGGGAGGAAACGTATGCCGTGCCGCCGGCCGCCTCTAAATCTCCGGTAGATCGAAGTTCTTTCGTCAGGGTGATAAGATCGATCGATTCGCCCCGATTGAAAAGATTCAGGATCGCTCGATAGATCCTCCGGTGGGCGGACTTGTAGAAATCGTCTTCCCTAAGATACCGGATCACCGTTGCAAGGGTATCGGTATCCGCAGAGAGCAGAATAGCACCAAGCGTTGCTTTTTCCGCCTCATCGTTATGGGGCAGGACCTTTCCTCTTTGTTCTCGTTTTTCCATCGGAGACTGTTTGGACAGATGTAATTATACTTTCGGGGAATCTTCCTTTGGATTCACCAGGACTTTCAGGGTGGCTTCCTGGTTGTCGTACAGTTTGACCTTCACCTTGTAGGTTCCCTGAGCCTTGATGGTATGTTCCGGAATTTCGATCTTCTTTCTTTCGATGGAGATTCCTAACTTTTGTAATTCATCTGCAATGATAGCATTGTTAACAGATCCAAATAACCTTCCGTTTTCTCCCATGGGCATCACGATTTTGAGATTGATGGATTCTATCCGTTCCTTCAATCCAAGAGCAGCCTGTCGCTTTTCTTCTTTCTTTTTCTCGATAATAGCCCTTCGCGCTTCCATCAATTTCAAATTGCTCTTGGTAAAGGGTACTGCCAGCTTCTTTGGTAAGAGGTAATTCCTTGCATACCCACGCTTTACCTCTTTAATGTCTCCCTCTTCTCCAAGGTCTTTTACGTCTTGAATCAAAATCACTTTCGTGTTCATTTTTCGCTCCTTCCCTCCACTGATCTTCTATATTGAATCCATAGTTCGGATACTCCCAATAGGGGAATTCCTATCATTATTATAATATTCAATCCAGGGATGAATAAAAAAAGTAGAATCATAAACAAGATTACTACTCTTAATCGCTCCAATTTCTTCAGGTAGTACCGTAGGATATCTACACCTTGCATCCCATAGAGAACAGTACAAAGCAAGGCACTATTCCAGAAAAGGATGCTCACCCATCCCAAAGGCCGGATCCATGTCACCAGTACCCCGAACCACCCCAGTAAGAATCCCCAGATGAGTTTGTCGGGTAAATGGACGGTTCCCACTACCGTTTCTACAGGAGAAATCCCTCTTGACCTCAATCCGATACGGGAACCTACCACCCAATTGAAAAGAAAGGTGAGAAAGTATCCCGCTGCGTATGTATTGGCAAAAAGAACTTTGGACAACCGAAGAATTTCACGGGTGCTTACAGTTCCCATGGTTCCAAGATCAATCGAAGTTTTCCCTTCCACCATTGCCCTGAGCATAGCCTCTATCTGGGCTTTTAGGTAGGCTTCGAACATAGGATCCGTCCATACGTACCGTATGAGAGGGATACCCAGTATACCTCCGATCACGGTAACTATCCCTATTCTACCGTACGGGGGTATCTTTTGAAAAAATGGACCTTCCGTTATGGCAACTCCCAGAAGAAAAGTTACTGGATACGTCAGATCTAGAATCAGGAGGTCCTCCCGTAGGATTCCACCGGAAGCTCCCCCTCGGATAAGTTTCACCAATAGAATCCCCAGGAAGATACCCGCGGCTCCAATGATTCCTACCCTGTATCCCTGCCTTTTAAACAGTACCACCAACGGTATGACAAAGATCAAAATCGTCGTTTGAAACTGGTAGAACGCTACCCCTAAGATACTACACCCTATGACTTCTAGAACAATTCGTACATTCACTTTTCTACAAAGGGAAGCAAAGCCAAACTCCGAGCTCGCTTGATTTCCAGTGCCAGAACTCTTTGATGTTTAGCACAGGTTCCGGTAATCCGTCGTGGAAGAATTTTGCCCCGTTCTGTAGTAAACCGTCTGAGGACTTCAGGGGTTTTATAGTCAGCCTTCAACTTCTGGGTACAAAAGCGACATACCTTCTTCTTGAAGAAAACCCTTCCCGTACCTCTTCCTAGCCTACCTCTTCCTGTTTTGTCTATTTCTTCTGGATTCTCGACTGTATCTTCTTCATCGATCCTTTGTTCGTTTTGATCTTCCTCGATCTTAAGTTCTTTTTCGATCCGTTCATCTGACATTGGAATCTCTCCTCCCTGAAGACTTCTATCTTTATTCGATGTCAAAATGGAATATCGTCCTCAAACGTCTCCGTTGCACCAGTTTCTACGGATGGAATATCTCCCTCCGGTAAAGGGGCAGCACGGTCTCCTGTTCCCGCTGAACGATTACCCAGGAGTTGGATATTGTTGGCTACAATGACGATTTTACTCCGTTTCTGACCATCCTGTTCCCATCGGTCCTGCCGAAGCTCTCCCTCAATGGCTACCTGATTCCCTTTTCGCAGGTACTGGTTAATTGCCTCTGCCTGTTTGCCAAAAAGAGTTATATCGAAGAAGTGAGCTTCATCTGTCCATCGATCACCTTGCTTGATTCTTCGGTTTATCGCTACTGCAAAAGTGCTGATGGGCACACCGGAGTTGGTATATTTCAATTGGGCATCACGGGTTAATCTTCCTACCAGGACTACATGATTGATATCCGCCACTTCTTATGCTCTCCTACAGTCACTTGCCGTCTTTTTTTATGACTAATACGCGAAGTAGTTCGGATGTAAGTCTTACTGCATGCTCAATCTGTTTTGCTTTGGCAGGATCCATATCCACGAAATAAATCCAGTAATGACCCCGTGTTTCTTTCTTGATGGGATAAGCCAGGTTTCTTTGGCCCATGTCTTCTTCCCCTAGGATCTGGGCTCCCAGCTTAATTAACTCAGCCTTGACCGCTTCCTTCCCACGGTTGAAAACTACATCATCTCCATGGAAGACACAGGCAACCTCATATGTACGCATCCAATCCTCCTTCCGGACTTTATGAGTGGCAGTCTTTAAATGCCACTAAAGAGGTAGCAGTAAACTACCATGATACTCATGGTCTGTCAAGGTGTTTTTCGTTTCAAGGCAGTTTACTCCTTTGCCGATAGATAAAAGTAGTTATGCTGCATAAAATTAACTATAAAGCGACATTGGACTATCTATCTCTGACCATCCAGACACTCAGAACAGGAATCCAGCTCGATATCGATCCCGATCTGTTTCTGGATAAGTCTTTGGAGGATCTTCTATTCATTGATTCTATCCTTTCACGGTTGTTACACCAATTACGGGACAATCCATATTTGTATCGGAGGATTGAATACCTTACCCAGTTGGGAAAGACGAAGGAAGAGTTTATCCAATTAATCACAGAGGTCATGAACCGGGGTACCTTTCTAAATGAACCCCTTAACCCGTACCTTCCCACCTTACAATCCTGTCTTTCTGGACAAACCGATGAGCTAACCACGCTAAGGATGATCCTCAAAGATACAAAAACGCAATTCCTTCCTGAAGTGAAAGAGGTCATGTCTCCTTTAGAGTATCAATTCCTTCTTGAGTTGGAAGAACCGAAGGAAGGGGATACTCCGTCAAAAAACTCCTGAACTCTTCTATGTGGAGAACGGGAATCTTGCCCTGCTCGAGCCATTCTTGTTTTACATATCCCCAGCCTGCAAGGAAAGGAAAAATCCTCGAGTCATCCATTGCCGCCCGCAGATGATCCAGTTGGTCGTCCAGAAAAGTTGCCTCCGCACCGTTTTTCGAGTCTAAAACAGATCCAATGATCTCCTTCTTTGAGATCGTATGGGAATACAGAATCCGTTCTTCTGGCCAATCGATTCCATGGTACTGAAGGATCTTGTGGATCAAATCGGATACCTTTGTAGACAGAATGTAAATTGCAGGATTTTTAGCCACCTCCTGCAAGGGCTCCTTCACTCCCGGATAGAGGGGATTCAATCGCATCCAGTGGGGGAAATCATGGACGATCAACTCCCGCCGAGTCTGGTAGAAGAGTTCCCGAAAGAGAGCAAGCTTATCTGCCGTGTAAGCCTGCAATTTCCGATCGAAATCTTCCTGCGTATGGATCTCTATTCCTCTGTCTATGAGATCTGCCAATACGACATAGTCTTCCCCTGTCCGTATAAAGGGTCTGTAATGAACAAAATTCTTTTTGAATACAAGAGGGATACTGGCAACCTGTACCTTCAAGTACTTAGAATAGTATGCGATAGTGGCACTATACAGGCATTCCAGTGCAGAGTTACAGATTACCCCATCGAAATCGAGGAACACTAATCTCTTCGTCATGAAAGGAACAATATCCTCTATTTTCGGAGAAATGCAATGGCCGTTTCTGCGATCTGTTCTGGTTGCAGGCCGAACTTGGCCAGTAAATCCTCATAGGGGCCCGTACCCACGAACGTATCGTCTATTCCGATCATCCTGACAGGAACCGGATATTCCGATGAGACGACCTGGCAGACCAGACTCCCCAGACCACCTCTTAAGTAATTCTCCTCTACCGTCAGAATCTTGCCTGTTTCTCTAGCCGCTTGCACAAGGATATCTCTATCGATGGGTTTCAAGGTATGCATGTTGATAACTCGGGCGTTAATACCTTTCTGCTTGAGGATATCCGATGCAGCTATTGCTTTCTGTAAGACTGTCCCTGTAGCCACGATGGTTAGGTCCTTCCCTTCCCTCATCGTAATCCCCTTACCGATTTCGAACCGGTACTCTCCCTCATGCAGGTAGGGGAGAGGTTGCTGTCCGATCCGCATATACACAGGCCCCACATGCTCGAACATTGCTAGCGTTGCTTTCCGTATCTCTATAGGATCCCCCGGAGAAAGAAGGGTAAAACCAGGGATGGTCCCCAGAATGGCAAAATCTTCCAGAGATTGGTGGGTCGGTCCTAAATCGTTGTAGGTAATTCCCCCGCAGCGACCCACCAATTTTACATTCTGTCTCATGTACCCAATATCGTTCCTCACCATCTCGAAAGGTCTGGAGGTTACAAAAGTAGCAATGGTAGCAACTACCGGTATTTTACCCATTGTGGCCAATCCACTAGCAAACCCAATGACCCCCTGTTCCATAATTCCGAACTCCAGATGACGATCGGGAAAATTCTTCTTGAAAGGGGAAAACCCCGAACCACTGGAACTATCTGCCGAGAGAGCCACGATTCTAGAATCCTTTTTCCCTGCCTCCACCAGTGCCTCGGCAAAGGTCTCTCGGGGATCGGCAAACTTTTCCATCACTGCAATCTCCTTTCCATCTCTGCAAGCTCCTTTTCTGCCTGAGCCAATTCTTCAGGGGTCGCTTTCCAGTAGTGGTAGCTCACCTTCCCTTCAGCAAAGGAAAAACCTTTCGATTTCACTGTATGGGCGATCACCACAGAAGGTTTCCCTTTTTCAAAGGGGAATCCTGTGGCAGCGTCGAGGATTTCCCTCATGTTATGCCCATCGATTTCTCTCACTGCCCATCCGAAGGCTTTCCATTTATCAGGCAGAGGATCGTAACTCATCACTTCTTTCGTACTTCCACTGATCTGTAATTCATTCTTGTCCACAAAGACCAGCAGGTTTTCCAGCTGGTACTTGGAACAAGCGGCTGCAGCTTCCCAGTTGGAGCCTTCTGCCAGTTCCCCATCCCCCATCACCACGTACACCTTTACATCCAGGTGGTCCAGTTTCGCACCGAGGGCCATTCCACCGGCAATGGAAAGTCCATGACCCAGGGCACCTGTATTGGTCTCTACCCCAGGCAACTTATGCATGTCCGGATGGCCGGGGAACTTGCTATCCAATGCTCCATAGGTATCCAACAGACTCTTGTCGAAATAACCCCTTTCCGCAAGAGCTGCATAGAGGACAAGGCACTTGTGTCCAGCGGATAGCACGAATCTGTCACGGTCCTTCCACTTCGGGTCTTCCGGTTTGATACGCATCACCTGGAAGTACAGAGCTGTAACAATATCCGCAGCAGAAAGAGCTCCCCCCAGATGACCCTTGCCATACGCTTTGATCATCCGAAGGATATTCCTGCGGATCTGCACCGCTGTGCGTTCGAGCCTCCTGATATCCTGTTCCGATATGTGTCTCACTGTCCTACCCTTTCTCACCTTATCATTTCTTGCGAAGATCTCCCCGTTCCCGATCGTACTCTTTGATCCTGTTTACCTTAGGCTCCGACCTGCTACCTAGTTTGTAATAGTTTTGCATCCAGATCTTTACCAGTGCCTTGGCATGCTCTATGCCCAATGTCTGAGCTCCTAACGTGATGATATTGGCATCGTTACTCAAGGCAGCCCGTTCTGCCGAATAAGCATCCGAGACCAACGCTGCATAGGCGCCCATGACCTTATTGGCAGCGATACTCATCCCTATTCCGGTTCCGCAGATAAGGATCCCTCGTTCATGCTTTCCAGCCGCTACCGCCTCTGCAACCCGAAATGCCACATTCGCATAAATCGGGTCTTCTGATCCATATTCCTCCACCTGGTACCCTGTCTCGAGAAGTACCTTTTTTACAGCTTCTTTCATCTCTTTTGCATTGGGGTCCCATCCCAGTGCTATAGGTTTCATTATTGGGCCTCCCTAAAATATATGTTACTAATTTAATACTAAATTATGTAAAAAAGTTCTTCCATCGCTCCTGGCTCAAAACCTCTGGATTGGCAATATGTTCCGGCATTCGACCATTCAACAGGGAAACTACCCTTTCGGCACCCGCTACCGCCATACGGACGACGCACTCCTTCGTCAGGGCTGCCGAATGTGGGGTAAGGATTACGTTCTCCATCTTTAGAAGGGGATTGTCAGGTTCTATAGGCTCATGCTCGAACACATCCAACCCGGCCCCTGCAAGAGTTTTCTTTTGTAAAGCTTCGATCAAGTCGTTCTCTTTGATTACTCCACCGCGTGAAGTATTGATAAGGAACGCATCCGGTTTCATAAGGGATAAAAGCGAAGCTTCCACAAGCCCCTTTGTTTCGTCGGTCAAAGGAATGTGGATCGTAATGATGTCGGAGTTTCGAAAGAGTTCTTCCTTGGAAGTAAAGGTTACCCAGGACTTGTAATTGTTCTTTGCCTCTTCTGGCAGATAATCATCGTTAGCCAGGATCTTCATCTGAAAGGATCGTTGGCAAATTTGTGCCAGACCAGAACCGATACGGCCAAACCCCAGGACACCTAAGGTTCTTCCCTGTAAATCACGGGGCAAGTTCTTGTATCGAATTCCAAAGTTTCCCCTCCGAACTTCCCTGTCCATCAGGAAAAGTTGTTTTGACAGTGCCAAAATTAGGGTCAATGCATGTTCGATTACCGATGTGGTATTGGCTCCCAAACTGGAAGTAACGATCACTCCTTTTTCAGTAGCTGCAGCTAGATCCACGTTGTCCACCCCACCGCCGGTGCGGGAAATGGTCAACAAATGATCCGCCCTTTCCAGCAGTTCCCTCGTAATCTGAATTCCTGTACGTAAGACGATCGCATGGACATCCCCCATAAGAGGCGCTACTGTTTCCGGTTTACACTCAGGTGCCAGAATAATTTCTAGATCGTTTTCCTCCAGGATCCTTCTTGCCTCTTCTTCGATAGGTTGAGGAAGGAGTACTTTGTATTTCATTAGCATCTCCCATTACTCTCTATCGGAGGTACCTGCCCCCCCATTAAATTGGTTCCCCCTACTTGATAAATCCCAATTCTTTCAATGTGTTTCGAAGAGATTCTTTCTGGGTTTCGGTAAGTTCCTTGAGGGGCCTTCGGGGAGTTCCCCCTACAAACCCAGCTAAATCCATCGCTGCCTTCACCCCGGCAACTCCAAAGGTGCCCGATACTGCCTTGTTCAAAGCAACAAGAGTCTCGTTAATACGCCTCGCCTCATCCTTCCTGCCTTCATTAAAAGCTCGGTATAGACTTACACAGGCATCCGGGAATACGTTCGCAAGGGATAAAACTCCCCCGGTTCCTCCATTTTCTAGAAGATCCAGAAAATAATTGGCAGAACCTGCCAGAACGAAGAAGGTATCCGAAGCAGCCTTCAGGTTTTCTTTGTACGTATCCCTGGAACTATCCTTGATTCCCATTACATGAGGATGGTCCTTTACCCGTTGCAGTACGTTGTAGGTAATGGTAACTCCTGCGGCTACGGCTGGATTGTTGTAGAGAACCACCGGGATAGGAGCCTGGTCTGCTACTTCCGTGATAAAGCGCACCATCACATCTTCATCGATTGACTTGGCAAAGAAACTCGGCATCAGTAAGCTCGCCATAGAGGCACCTCGATAGGCTGCTTCCCGCACAAGGTCAAGGGTTTCCCGGGTGCTTTCTGCTCCACACCCAGCCATAATTACTTTGTCTTTAGCACTGTATCGCACAACAGTGTCCAATACCCGAAACCTTTCTTTCACGGATAGAGACTTGTACTCTCCATTGGTCCCCAGGACAAAGTAACCCCGTAAACCAGTAGTATTCCACTTCTCTATATTCTGTCGAATGCCGGTATACAGGATTTCATCGTTTCGGAAGGGTGTTACCATGGGAACGAATACTCCCGAAAGCTTACTTCTCGAATCTGGCATAGCTTCCTCTCTTCAGTTCTCTTTAATTTGTAGATATCATAATATCTAACATTTCCAGAAATTGATCAACTACTGGATCTATGAACTCGGGATCGTTGATATGGGCATTGGTTTAATGATTATCTCATTGAGTAATTTCCTACAAAATGGTAGTATTAAAACAGTATGGAAGATTCGAGTCGGCAGACAGAATCTGAAAAGATCCAAGAGCTTTCCCTCCTCTTCGAAATCAGTCAGATCATCGATCAAAGTGTAGACATCAAGCAGGCAATTCAACCGGTGCTCGATACGCTGGCCAGCCGAATGAGGATGGTCAGAGGGACCATCACCATTCTGAACCGATCCACAGGGGAAATCTTCATAGAGGCAGCCCACGGTCTTTCCAGTTCCCAGATTCAAAAAGGGCGGTACAAATTGGGCGAAGGAATCACCGGGAGGGTAATCCAGATGGGAATGCCCATGATCATTCCCAGAGTATCCGAAGAACCCCTGTTCTTGAACAAGACCGGTGCAAGGAAGAACCTCAGGAAATCCGACATAAGCTTTATCTGTGTTCCCATAAAGCTGGGTAACGAAACCCTCGGTGCGATAAGTGTGGACAAACTCTTCCAGGAGAATGTGAGATACGAGGAAGATGTACGTCTCCTTTCCATCATCGCATCCATGCTGGCCCAGGCTATCAAACTCCGGCAATCTTTCTACGAGGAACGGGAACAACTGCTAGCAGAAAACACTCGGTTGAAAGCGGAACTCCGAGACCGGTTCCGTCCCTCAAACATAATCGGGAACTCGAAGGGCATGCAGGAGGTATTCGATCTCATAGCTCAGGTCGCTAGAAGTGACACTACCGTGCTTATTCGGGGAGAGAGTGGTACAGGGAAGGAATTAGTAGCCCACGCCATCCACTACAACAGTTCCCGGTCTGACAAACCTTTGATCAAGGTGAATTGTGCCGCTTTACCCGAAACCGTAATAGAGAGCGAACTCTTTGGACATGAAAAGGGAGCCTTTACCGGTGCTATTGCCACCCGTAAAGGTCGTTTCGAATTGGCCAATGGAGGAACCATCTTTCTGGATGAGATTGGAGACCTTTCCTCCACTACACAGATCAAGTTACTCAGGGTTTTACAAGAGCGGGAATTCGAGCGGGTAGGAGGGAACGAAACGATCCGGTGCAATGTACGAGTTATAGCTGCCACGAATCGAAATCTGGAGCAGCTGATGGAAAGAGGGATCTTCCGGGAAGACCTTTACTACCGCCTGAACGTCTTTCCCATCCATATCCCTCCCTTAAGGGAGCGAAAGAGCGATATTATCCTTTTGGCGGATCATTTCATAGAAAAATACGCCACCCTAAACCACAAGAAGATCCAACGGATCTCCACACCTGCCATTGACTTGTTGATGGCATACCATTGGCCCGGGAACGTGAGGGAACTGGAGAACTGTATCGAAAGGGCCGTACTTCTTTCTACCGACGAGGTGATTCATAGCCATCATCTACCCCCCAGTCTCCAGTCAGCAGAATCCACCAACACCCGTCTCCATACCACCCTGAAAGAAGCAATGGACAACCTGGAGAGAGAATTGATCCTGGATGCCCTGAAATCCACTAAGGGGAATATGGCTAAGGCGGCGAAGCTCCTGGGAATCACAGAGCGGATCATGGGTTTGCGGGTGCAGAAACACAGAATCGATCCACGAGTGTACCGAACTTATGCGAGACATTAAGAGTAATTTTTCCCACATGCATCCATAAACCTTCCACACTGTTCCTTGTATTGTTCGTACCTTTCCCGAAAGAAGGCTTCAAGATGGGGTTCAGGTTCTATCAACTCATCGAACCGGACCAGACTGTTTGCAGCTTCATTAAAATCTTTATACGCTCCTTCTGCTGTACGAACAATCACAAGGCCACCCAGAAGTTCTGCATCCTTCACAGTGGGAATCAATAGAGGTTTTCCTACGATACTTGCCTTCATCCGGTTCCAGATTCGATTGTTCGCCTGTCCCCCTGATACCCGCAGGGAATCGATAGAACATCCTGTCCGTTCCAACCTTTCAAGGGTGGATCGTACGGCTAAGCCGATTGCCTCTACCACAGCAAATCCCAACTCGATCTTTCCATGCTCAGTTCCTAGACCCACGAAAATACACCTGGAAAAGTCCCATCCATTTTCCGGCTCGGTAAAAGGGAAGAAACGGGGGAGTCTCCCGGGGGTCTTTAACACCTTCGGTAAAAGAGCCTGGATTGACTCCATCATCTGCGTGTAAGCAAGAGTTTTTTGATTGGTAAGGTCTCGGAACCATTCAAACAATCTCCCTGAAGAGGCAAGCATCCCTGCCAGGGTATAGAGACCAGGAACAATGTGGGGTAGACACCGTAGACCAGGGTACTGAATAGGTTTTGAGATGCATACATTGATCCCCTCGGATGTTCCAGCCCGATCGCACGTTCTTCCAACCTGGGTGGTAGCTGTACCGAGAAGACTCATGAGGTAATCCGGGCTACCTGCGTACACTTTGAGATTCGGCCTCAATCCAAACCGGGAAGCCCCTTCCGTCGTAACTCTTCCAATCAGGGTAGCCGGCCGGGAGATAGGGGGGAATAAATCCGAAGGAAATTCGTACTTTTCCAACTCATCCTTATCCCAATAGTAAGGATCGAATCTTTCCGATGGAGAGACGGTAACCGCTTCTCCCGTAAGCTGGTAGATCAGATATTCAGGGCAGGAGAGGAAACGGGTTGTTCTATTGAAGGCATCCTCTTCATTCTTATGGAACCATCGAACCTTTGGAAGGAAAAGGCTCCTGCCTTCTGGGATAGAGGTTTCCCTCCTGTCCAGCCAGAGGAGTGCAAAATAAGTAGGTTTCCCCTCTGCATCCACTGGTACCAACGTAGGTCCCTGACCACTGAAGATAATGCGGTCTGGAATAGACGTATGCAACCGACCTACGAGGATTCTGAAAGCTTCTTCCCACCTCTTTGGATCGAACCGATGAAAATCTTCCGTACCCGGATCTGCCAGGGGAATGCGGAGAAGCTGCAATGCTTCCCCCTCCTCTGAGAAAACCCCTCCTTTCATCGAAGAGGTGCCAACATCGACGCAGAGGACGGGATGTGTCATGATGGTCTCTAATTGTTCTGCCGGTTCAACAATTTCTGGATGATCTTCCGATTGTCCAGAAGCTCACTCAAGCTCATATTGTGATGCAGGCGAGAGATGATTCGCGCGAACAGTTTGGAAACATCCGCGCTGATGTACCACTCTTTCGAAAGGAGTCGTTCATCGTGTTGCACCGCGTTGGTTCCTATGATCCGATAGAAGTATCCTGCCTGGTAAGCTTCATCGAAATGTTTCACTGCATCACCGGTAAAAAGAGGAATACTAACGGCGCAGATGATCTGCTTCGCCCCGAGGTCTTTGAGAACCTTCATTGCTTTGATGAGGGTACTCCCTGTACCCAGCATATCGTCCACCATGAATACAGTTTTCCCTTCCACTGAACCGAGTAGTTTCATTGCGATGATATTGCTATCCTTCGCATTGAGAGAAAACCGTGAATAGTCCCGCTCTTTGTAGAGCACTGAGAGAGGAACTCCCAAACTCGAAGCAAAGAATTTATTCCGTTCTACCGCTCCAGTATCGGGGGCTACTACCACCAGATCCGGATCTCGTAAGTCGAGAATTTCAGATAGTTTTACAAGGATCTGGTAGGAAGCATGGAGATTTTCCAATAGTAATGTACGAAATCCGTTATAGATATCCCTCGAGTGGATATCGAGGGTAATGATCCGTTTTACCCCTAAGAATTCGAGAATCTGCCCTACCCGAATAGCGGTAAGTCCCTCCCTTCCCTTCTTCTTATGCTGACGACTGTAGGGATAGGTTGGGAGTACCACGGTAATACTCCCTGCCCCTGCCTGGAGAGCTGCATCGATGGTAACCATCAAGCAGAAGAAATGTTCGTTCACGTTCAATTCGAAGGTTTCTGGAGAATTAGAGAACCGCAAAGGCAGGTGGTTTTCTACATCCTGTACAATGAATAGATCCATTCCCCGAATGGAGGAAAGGATCTCAACCTTGAACTCTCCGTTGGGGAAGCGCGTATATGCAGCCGGAATCCTGAACTCAGGGATCCGACAGGTCTCGGCACTCCCCCGCTTCACCCCTTTAAGTGACTTGAGATCCTGATTGTAGTTGAGGTCCCGGAAAATTTCCTCTTTGGAACGCTCGTATTTTTCAGCTAGTAGGGCTGCCTTCCGTTCGAACCTGCGTCTATAGATACGCTTTAGATGCTTAATGACGGAATCTGCGAAAGCTTCCCCCCCCGGGCAGGCAATGATACCGAGTGTTTCTGGTCTGATATGGCTCATAGATTTCAAAAAAACCATACCATACGGCAAAAGGGTGGTCAAGGATAGAGAAGGGGAATAGATTTTTTCTTCTCTCTTCGATAGGATAGGGCACACACAGAGAAGTTCACATGCAATGGAAATTGATAATCATCCTGGTATGGATATTTACATCCTTCCCCTTAGGTTCGGAAGCGAATCCATCCTCTCCATCCTCCCTTGCTTATCCACCAAGTATTTCATCTCTAGCAGCTATCCTGATGGATGCCACTACAGGGACCGTTCTTTACGAAAAGAATGCAGACCTTCCCCACCCTCCTGCATCTCTAACAAAAGTGGTTACCATCCATATTCTTTTAGATAAGATTAAAAGGGGAGAAATCTCCTGGGAAACTCCGGTTCCTCTCCCTCCCGATACCTGGGCCATTCATCAGCCCGGAGATTCTTCCCTCATGTTCTTGGGGCCGAACCAGAGAGCAACTGTGCAGGACATCCTTCAAGGTTTGGCCGTGGCATCGGGGAACGATGCAGCCATTGCAGCTGCTCTATTCGTTTCCGGCTCTGTCTCTGCCTTTGCCCAGAGGATGAACAAAGAGGTGGAACAATTAGGGTTGAAGAACCTCCATTTTGTAGAACCTTCTGGGTACGATGCAGCCAATCGGATCACCGCTCGAGAGTTTGCATTGTTCTTGAAATTCTATCTGGAGAAACATCCCGAAAGCTTACAAACCCTTCACAGTCTTCGGGAATTCACCTATCCTCGTTCTGAAAATGTGGAAAATGGCCAGAAAGTAAGGTCCATCACCCAGTTCAACAGGAACTCCCTCGTCTATACCTACCCATGGGCAGATGGAATAAAGACTGGATTCCTCTACGAATCGGGATTCAACCTGGCAGCTACTGCAAAGAAAAATGGAACCCGTTTGTTGGTGGTCATTCTGGGTACGACTGGTCCCAACCCCCGGAAAGCGATACAAACGAGAAACGATGAGGCAGTGCTCCTATTGGAGTATGGTTTTGCTAATTACGTGACGATGGAAGTACCCCTTCCGCCCCTCCATCCAATCCGGGTATGGAAAGGTACTATTGGAAGTTTTACCCCAACCGTTCCTTCCTCCATTCCTGTCACAGTACGCAAGGGGCGAGAACCTTTCATTCAGGCTCAGTGTACTCAATCGTATTTTATCCAGGCTCCTGTTCGACCTGGAACAGTCATAGGCACCCTCCATGTCTACGATGGAAAGACGGTCCTAAGAGAAGGGAATCTTCTAGCAGGAGTCGAGATTCCTCGCGGTTCCTGGTTTACTATCGCCAGGGACACAATCGTTGTATTTCTCAGAAAACTCTTCCGAATGCCCGTGTAGGAACCCTTGACAGCGCGGGAGTATTCCCAGTACATTGTACTTAGGAATACCAAAGAATATTCGGGAGCCTTACGATGGAAACCACACGGTTGAAGGATCTGGAGATTGGTGAGGAAGCAGAAATTATAGGGTATACACCCTGTAATCCAGCCTATCGAAACAAACTGCTCAGTCTGGGGCTAACAAAAGCCACCCGGATTAAGATGATCCAAAAGGCTCCCCTCGGTGATCCTGTTGAAATAGAGGTGCGCGGGTTCCGGCTTTCCCTTCGCAAAGACGAGGCCAATGTGATCCTTCTGAAAAAAATTAATGGGAAAACCAATGAAGAGCAGCCCCCGAAGGATGAAATGGGGAAAGCCTCAGGGGGCCCCAATACAGGGTCGGATCAACTAGCCAGATAATGCTGCTCGCCGGGCACCATGCCAGTTCCTCACCGAAAACGATTCCGATGGGGACTCAGACACTTCCTGCGCAGTCATTTGTTCCCGTAGAAAATCATCCAACCCTGACAACAGCTTTGATCACTCCGGTTTTTAGGTTCCTCCACCGGCTGAATTACTGTAAAGCCTTTTCCAACGTGGCTGTATGTGTAACGAACCCTTCGGTACTCATCTGACGACTTTCCAGTGCAGAAACCACGTTTTTGTCCCACAGTGGAGGGAAGGTAACACCGCAACCATATCCCCCTCTTTCACAGGTAAATAATGTTGTTTCTTCTAAAGAGGGTAAAAAGTTCCCCCTCTATCTTTGCGATATCCTGATTCCCAGGCACCCTATCGTTCGGTGGAACGGGATTCCTTAGAGAATGCACGATACGGGCAGGCATAGGGGAAAGAAGAAAAATCTCGTCCCCTACAAGGAGAGCCTCTTCGATATCATGAGTTACAAAAATCGTTGTTTTTGGTGACATGGATCGCAGTTGCTGAAACACGGATAGGAGCTGGAATTTCAAAGGGGGATCCAACCCCTGAAAGGATTCATCCATCAGATAGAGATCCGGCTCGAACAGGTAGGCTCGAGCCATTCCCACCCTTCGGTACATTCCTCCGGAAAGCTGATCAGGGAATAAGGTTAAAGCATGTTCCATTCCGACCATACGCAATACGGATCGAATCCTTTTTAGCCTCTCCTCGGCGGGGATCGTGCGGGGAAGCACAAGGTCGAGATTCCTTTTCACGGTAAGCCAGGGTAAAAGTCGTACATCCTGAAAGATGTAACCCACCCTTACCTCATGAGGAAATTTATCATCCACCCGAAGTGTTCCTTCCTGAGGTTTCAGTAGCCCGGCTATAAGGTTCAGAATGGTCGTCTTTCCACACCCAGAGGGCCCTAGAAGGGCCGTTACTTCCATCGAGGGGAATCGAGCAGAGAAGCGATCCAACACCGTTACCGATCCATACTCAAAACGTACTTCATCCAGCTCGATCATCATGCCAACCTCTTCAGCCTGTGAACTACCCAACGGAAGATAGATTCCGTAGAGTAGCTCAAAACCAATGCAGCCAGGGTCCACGCAAAGACTCTCGCTGTTTCCAGGCGAAGTTTCGCTTCCTGCATCCCCGTTCCGATTCCGAGAAGAGGTTGGCTCAACACTTCAGAAGCCACCACCACTCGCCAGGAAAGGCCCAGAGCAGAGGAAGCCCCGCCTACCAGGTGGGGGAGGATCGAGGGCAGCACCACATAGAGCGCCCTCCTCCATCGGTCGATCCGAAACACCTTTGCCATCTCTAGAAGCCGATGATCCACAGACAGGATTCCCTCGGTTACATTTGTGGTAATGATGGGGAACCCCATGAGGAAGGCTACGAATACGGGAACGGTTTCCGTAGGGAACCAGATAAGGGCAAGGAGAATGATGGCCAGTACAGGGGTGGATTGGATGCTGGTCAGGAAAGGTCGAAAAAATTCCCGAAGGATGTTCGATTTCCCTGAGAGGATCCCTATAGAAAGACCTGCACCCACCGACAGGAGGAACCCTGTAACTCCCCGAAGTAAAGTAGCCCCAAGGGATCTGTAGAATCCTCCTGTACGCAAGAGCATCCATGTTTCCTTCAGGGTGGCTTCAGGGGAAGGCAGAATGATTGGACTATCCATCCATCGGGAAGCGAGCTCCCAGAGGAGCAGGAAACTCAACAGGGAAAGGATACGGATGAGAAGAAGGGATCTCTTCCCTTCAGGGGATGGCATAGAACTCCGGGTCCGGAAGCTTTCCACCGATCGATTCAGGAGCAAACTGGAGAAGGATCTTTAGGAACCGCTCTATCACAGGGCGCGCTTCTTTAGCCGGCACAAAGGTCAGGTTACACCTTGGGATGGCATCCTTCGCGTCTTCCCTATCGATCCCTAGCGATACTTGAGCCGCGATGATGCCCGCCTCTTCGGGATGCTTCTTTACCCACTCCTGGGACTCCCTGTACAGGGAAAGGAAAGAATCAACCATAGGCCCATAGGCACGGAGGAAAGAAATCTTCACCACGAGGGCTGTCATCGGATACGTAGGGGTGTCTGGATAGAGAGCCTTCCATTCCTCCTGCAAATCCGAAATGATTCTGGCATCCGGGCGGGCCCGCAGTACTTTCGTGGCAAAGGGTTCGGGGAGAACCCCTGTCTTTTCTCTTCCTGCTACAAGGAGCTGAGCAAGTTCCACGGGAGCATATCGAAACTCTACCTTGACCTTCTCCTGCAACCCTTTTGCCTCCAGAATATGCCTCAGAATGAACTCGGGGGTAGAGCCCTTTGCCACATTCTGGATCCGGTCGAGGGTTTCCAGACTTTTAACATTTGGATCTGTAGAAATGCAGTACAGAACCCCATTCCCTATAATGGCAGCCAATCCATAGGGGATTTTCTTGTTGTATAGGTTTACCGCGACATTCAAAGGAAGCGCTGCCAGATCGATTTCCCCATTCACCAATCGAGGGATCACTACATCTGGTGAAGGGAATGCAAAGAACTCAGTTCGGACATCAGGAGCTAAGTTTGGCTTTTCCTGGAACAGTTTGGTCATCCCCAGACCTGTGGGTCCTTTCAAAGCGGCAATGCGGACAACTGCGGGTTGGGAAACAAGGGAAGCGGTAACAACCAAAATGCCGAGAATGAAAAGAAAGACCGTTTTGATCCGAAGCATAGGTATCCTCCTGCATTTTATTCTATCCGTACTCTAACATACCGTTTTTTCCCTGCCCTGAGCAACAGGATCCCCTCCTGTGAAGAGGTAGAATCAACGGTAGTCTCCAGATCCGTCACTTTCCCCTCGTTTATGAACGCTCCTCCCTGTTGAATCAACCTGCGGGCTTCACTCTTGGAAGGACAGAGTCCAGATTCCACGAAGAGATCGACGGCCAGGATACCCTTTCCCAGCCTTTCCGCAGAAATTGTATGGGTGGGAACTGCATCCGCATCACCTGCCGTCCCTCCCTTCCCAAAGAGGGCTCTTGCCGCCTGGAGAGCCTTGTCCGCTTCTTCTTTCCCATGGATCAGAGCAGTGACTTCCCACGCAAGACGTTCCTTCGCCTGATTGATGGCGTTATCCTTTGCAGATCCCAGAGCTTCACATTCGGATACGGGAAGGAAGGTGAACATGAGGAGGAATCGCTTCACATCGGCATCCGTCACATTCCGCCAGTACTGAAAGAACTCGTAGGGACTCGTCAGGGAAGGATCCAGGAACAGGGCACCTTTCTCTGTTTTGCCCATCTTCTTTCCGTCCGAGGTGGTTACCAGGGGAAAGGTGAGACCGTAGGTTTCCGCTCCCCGGATTCGACGGATCAGCTCGATGCCTGCTACGATGTTGCCCCACTGATCATCCCCCCCAATCTGAAGCCGGCATCCGTACCGGTCGTACAACTGAAGGAAATCGTAACTCTGGAGGAGCTGGTAGTTGAACTCGATGAAAGTCAGTCCTGTCTCCATCCGCTTTCGGTACGCTTCGAAGGAGAGCATCCGATTCACCGAGAAATGCACCCCTATGTCCCGTAAGAAATCGATATAGTTCAAATGAGCCAACCAGTCTTTATTGTTGGCCGTAAAAGCGGTTTTACCATCGAACCCAATGAAGGCATCCAGCTGCTTGCGGATTCTCTCGGAGTTCTCATCGATCTGTTCATAGGTCAACATCTTCCGCATTTCGGTTTTCCCCGATGGATCGCCGATGCGGGCAGTGCCCCCTCCTATAAGGGCTATGGCAATGTGTCCTGCTTCATGGAGGTGCCGGAGGGCAAAGAAGGGTACCATGTGTCCGATATGGAGGCTCGGTCCTGTAGGGTCACACCCTACATAGAAGGTAACAGGGCCTTCGTCCATCAAGGCGGACAATCCCTCCAGATCTGTACACTGCTGAATGAAACCTCTCTCCTGTAACGTCAGCAAAGCTTTGTTCATCAAACACCTACCCTCTTGTACTCGCGAATACTCTGATGAATGGCAGGAACCAATTCCTCGATCTTCAGTCGAATCTGCTCCATTGAATCCCTGTAGCGAAGGGTAACCGTCCCATCATCCTTCGTTTGGTAGTCCACTGTCACACAGAAGGGGGTACCCACTTCATCCTGTCTGCGATACCTCCTCCCGATAGAACCAGACTGATCGTAGAAGGTAGTGAAATACTCCCGCAGCTCCTCCACGATCCGCCGGGCGATTTCCGGGAGACCGTCCTTCTTCATCAGGGGGAAAACTCCTACCGTAATGGGGGCAATCAATGGATGGAACCTCAAGACAGAACGGGTTTCGCCATCAGGGAGCTGTTCCTCCTCGTACGCATCGGACAGCACCATCAGCACACTCCGGGTCAGCCCTGCAGAAGTCTCGATGATAGTGGGAATGTATCTCTCCTTTGTTTCTTCATCCAGGTAGGAGAGATCTTTTCCAGAATACTCGCTATGCCTCCTTAGATCGTAGTCCGATCTGTTGTGCACCCCCTCCAATTCCCTGAAGCCCATGGGAAACTCGTACTGGATATCGTACGCATCCTTTGCATAGTGGGCAAGTTCATCCGGTCCATGTCGATGCCAGCGGAGTTTGGAAGGTCTGATCCCCAGCTTGTAATAGTACTCCATCCGTTTTTCCCGCCAATAGGCGAACCATTTTTCATCCTCCCCTGGTTTGACGAAAAATTGCATTTCCATCTGTTCGAACTCACAGGTTCGGAATATGAAGTTCTTGGTTACGATTTCGTTCCGGAAAGCCTTTCCTACCTGGGCAATGCCAAAGGGGATCTTCAAGCGGCTGGTCTGCATGCAGTTCTTGTAGTTCACATAGATCCCCTGAGCTGTTTCCGGTCTAAGGTAGACGATGGAAGCGTCGTTTTCCACGGGACCTATATGGGTCTTGAACATGAGGTTGAACTTGCGTGGTTCGGTTAGCTGTCCTCCGCACTCGGGGCAAATCCTTTTGATCCTGTTTTCCTCCGGGATCATATCCTCCCGGAACCGCTGCTTGCACTGCTTACAATCCACCAGCGGATCCGTAAAGTTTTCCACATGCCCGGAAGCTTCCCATACTTTTGGGTGCATGAGAATGGCTGCATCCAGTCCCACGATATTTTCGTGAAGCTGAGTCATCTCTTTCCACCAGAATTGCTGAATCCGGTTCTTCAATTCCACCCCCAAAGGACCGTAATCCCATGCAGAAGAAAGGCCTCCATAGATTTCACTGGATTGAAAAACGAAGCCCCTCTGTTTACATAAGGATACCAGGGTTTCCATTGTCAATTCTGCCATGTTGTTCTCCCTTTCATTGCTCCTTTGAAATCAGGATGCTTAAGGTTTTTCTATAGAATAGCAGAAGCCTCAAGATATGCAGGCCTTCTGGCTCTTTTAAGTAGAAAGTAGTTGTACTGCTCTTTGTATTCGCTTCATCGTTTCATCTTTTCCGAGAATCTGTATGGACTCCATCAAGGGAGGGGATACAGAGGATCCTGTAACAGCTACCCGTAAGGGCATCAATAGGTTCCCCAGCTTGATCTGCAAAGTTTCCGATAGGTTCCGAAGGAACTCCTCGCTCTCTTGCGGACCTTTCTGGAACCACTGATCGATCGTAGAGAGAAGGGCTTCCAGACTCTTACGGGCTTCCTCTTTGCTCCCCTTCCTGGGTATCAAAGCCTCCACTGGATACGGCGGTAACTCCTTGAACAGGAACCGAACCCATTGGGATGCATCGGTCAGGAATTTCAATCGCTCCTGAATCAAGGGGATACTGGCGGTGAGTTTTCTATCCTCCTCTTCTGTAAGAGGATCGCTAAGAATACCGTCCCGTTGCAGGAAAGGGATCAGCTCCTTCTTCAACTTCCCCTGATCCCGTTCTCGAATATAGACCCCGTTGAACCATTCCAGTTTCTTGTAATCGAATACCGCAGGAGCTTTGTTCAATTTGTCCAGCGTAAAGAGCTTTTCTAATTCTTGCCTGGTAAAGAGTTGTCGAGAATCGTCATACGACCATCCGAGGAGGGAAATGTAGTTGATGATCGCCTCAGGTACGTATCCCGCGTTACGAAACTCGATTAAACTGGTAGATCCATGCCTCTTGGATAGCTTGTGTCCATCCGATCCCATCACCATGGGCAGATGACAGTACTCGGGGACTTCCCACCCAAAGGCCTGGTAGATCAGTACATGGAGGGGACAGGATGGAATCCACTCCTGCGCCCTTAGAATATGGGTAATCTCCATATAATGATCATCCACCACATTGGCCAGATGGTAGGTGGGGAATCCGTCCGATTTCAGCAATACAGGATCCGGATTGATATCTTTGTTGGCATGTACCACTGTTCCGATCAACCGATCATGGAAGGTGGTGGTTCCCTCCAGGGGGATCTTGAGCCGAATTACATAGGGTTCTCCTGCAAGCTTCTTCCGCTCTGCCTCTTCCTGAGGGAGATTCCTGCAGAACCGGTCATACCCGATAGGTTCCTTCCGTTTCGTCTGCTCTTCCCGTAGTTTTAAAAGTCGTTCCGGAGTACAGAAACAGTAGTACCCTAGC
>CALKLC010000061.1 GCA_937991975.1 uncultured Spirochaetales bacterium
AATGAAACCTCAGGATGGGCCAGCCCCTTCGTTTCGCGACAAAGTAAAGGCGGGGATCCGGGTTTACTGCGATGGGATGAGCCACAGCTTCCAGCAGAGGAAGGTCCGTAATGCTATCCGAATAGAAGGAACATTCTTCGAGAGAACCACCATTCTGTTCCAGGAACTCCAGGACGAACCGCTTCTTCTCATTCCCGAAAGCGGGAAATCCGATCAGATTTCCGGTACTCCGGTGGTCGAGGAACTCGAGACTGCTGGAAATGTATTCCTTTACTCCGAGGTGGTGAGCCAGCGGACGAATCAGCATGTCGAGTGAAGAGGAAGCGAGGATTACCCGCGTACCCCGAGCCTGGAGAGTCTCGATCAATTGAGCGGCTTCGGGGTACAGATCCTTCTTGATCCATTGCTCGAATGTCCTTCCAGCGAGTTCTTCCAGTTCTTCCCTCGTTCGTCCCCGGAGGAAGGGAAACGAGCGATCCAGGTTCCTTATGGGCATGCAACCGACCCTGTAACAGGTGTAGTAGAAGGGCATGGTGAGAAGGGCAGATAGGGGAAAAACCCCTTTCCTCACTCCGAGGAAGGCGAACCTACGACCCGTGGAATGCCTGGTCAGGGTATGATCTACGTCGAAGAACGCGAATTGAGTCGTATTCATAGGGGTTGGATGGAGATACTCTCCAGTAACTCGAAGAAAGAAGGAAAGGTCACAGAAGCGGCCTCGGCGGTTTCTATGGTAACAGGGCCCTTTGCACCCAGGGCTGCGATGGATAGGGCCATCACTACCCGGTGGTCCCCATGTCCATGCACCCGTCCTCCATGGAGATACGATGCCGGGTTCGCCTCGATTCCTGCCGAAGGGGAAGGGCCGCGGATCTCGAGGCCATCCGGAAGTTCCTTTACCTGGGCACCGAGTTTTGAAAGCTCCTGTGCCATTACAGCTATCCGGTCTGTTTCTTTCAAACGGGCCTGCGGTACGTTGATGATCCGGGTGGTTCCTTCTGCATAGCAGGCTGTGGCTGCAAGAGCAGGGAGGGCATCGGGCATCGAGTTCAGGTCAATCTCGATTCCTTTCAAGGGACGACCGGTGAGGGTAATTCGATCTGCTTCTATCCGGGTAATACATCCCATCTGTTCCAGGACGTGGATTATTTCCCTGTCGCCCTGGGTATCCCTTATATCCAATCCGAGGAGGGTGAGGGTGGATCTGGTGATAGCAGCCGCACAGAAGAAGAAGGTAGCGGAACTGAAGTCTCCTGGGATCTGCTTTTGGAAGCTGTGGTACTGTTGCCAGCCAGGAATACGGAACCATTCCAGCCCCTTTCGCTCCAACTGTATTCCCTGTTCATCCAGCCAGCGGAGGGTCATTTCCACATAGGGACGTTCATAGAGGAGGGGAACTTCGATTTCGGTTTCTCCCTCGATCAGGGGGGTTGTGATCAAGAGGCTAGATAGGTACTGGCTGGTAGGGCATTCGATACGGGTCTTGCCCCCTCGCAGAGGGCCTTCGATGGTGAAGGGTGCGAAGCCTTCCTTTTTCTGGTAAGTAACCCGGGCACCCAGATCCTTCAGGGATTGTAATAAATTCTTCGCAGGACGGGATTGGATCTGGGCATCCCCTGTGAAGTGGACAGGAGCCTGGCCCAGGCCTGCCAGGCCGCAGGCGAGGTACAGGGTAGTCCCCGAGTTCCCCACATCGATGGGGTGAGTCGGACACTGGATTTTCCCCCCTGTACCTCGAACCTTCACGGTTCGAGTTCCCGTTGGGGTATCGGTAGGTCCCTCGATCTGGGCCCCCAGACTTTTACAGGCTGCCATACAGGAACGGGTATCCTCTGAGTCGAGGGGGTTGATCAGGATGCTTTCCCCTTCTGCCAGGGTGGCAATCAAAAGAGCGCGAATCGTATGGGATTTGGAAGCGGGTATAAGGACTTCTCCTCCAACCCTGGCAGGGTGTACGGTTCTTTCCATGCAGGATTGAGTGTACGTCGCGGCCGATTGCCTTGTCAACGGAATCCGGCTATCCTATCTGAAGGGGTAGCCAATTGGGCGAGGGGAGGTAAGGATGACACTGTCCGATTTTGGAAAGAAGTTCACCGAAAGAAGCGGGATCCTGGATTTGATGGACGATCTGAGTCTTGCACTGCAGGGGTCGGAGAAGAAGTATATGCTGGGAGGAGGGAACCCGGCCCATATCCCGGAGGTCCAGCAGGTATTCCGTAAACGGATTGAGGAAATCCTACGCACCCCCGGTGCATTGGAGGCGATGCTGGGGAACTACGACAGTGCCACTGCCAACGCATCCTTTGCCGAAGCACTGGCCGCTCTACTGAATAGCCGGTTTGGCTGGCCCATCGGACCGGAAAACATCGCTGTTACCAACGGAAGTCAGACAGCCTTTTTCCTTCTCTTCAATCTGTTCGGCGGTAGGGCTGGGTATATCACGGATACTATTGTGCAGGATGGCAGTGAGGGTGGTGGCACACGGAAACGCGACAGGATGCAAAAGCACAACAGGATGCAAAAGATCGTCTTTCCCCTCTGCCCCGAGTACATCGGGTATGCGGATCAGGGAATCTATCCGGACCAGTTCGTGTCTTTCCCTTCCCGGATAGAGGAACTGGAGAACGGGTTTTTCAAGTATCGGGTCGATTTCAATCGGCTGGAGATCCCAAAGGATGCAGGGGCTCTCTGTGTCTCCCGACCTACGAATCCCACCGGGAACGTCCTTACCGACGGGGAAGTTCGGGAGTTAGCCAGAATTGCAGCTGAACGTGGCATTCCCCTATTTTTGGACAACGCGTATGGATTGCCTTTCCCCAAGATCATTTTCGAGGATGTGCATCCTTACTGGGACGAGAACGTAGTGTTCAGTATGAGCCTTTCCAAGCTCGGCCTCCCCTCTGTCCGAACTGGAATCCTTGTTGCCCGGAAAGAGATCGTACGGGCCGTTTCCGCGGCCAATGCCATTGCCAACCTGGCGAACGGAGGGATCGGCCAGATTCTGGTAACCCCCCTAATTCGGAATGGGGAAATTATTCGGATCAGTGAGGAATACATCTATCCATTCTACAAACGTCGTTCTGCCCGGACAATCCAGTGGATTCACGAAGCCTTTCCCAAACACCTGGAGTATCGGATTCACAAGAGCGAGGGGGCGATCTTCCTCTGGATCTGGTTCAAGAATCTCCGGATTACGACAAAGGAACTGTACGAAAAACTGAAGGAAAGGCACGTGATCATAGTTCCGGGAGAATACTTTTTCTTCGGATTATCCGAACCCTGGGACCACAGCACCCAGTGCATTCGCCTGAACTATTCGGGCCCTGAAAAGGATGTACAACGGGGGATCGAGATTATTGCCGAAGTGGCCGGAGCTTATACTCGATGATTAGGGCTATCTATCATGGTGGCCCGTTTTAAGGGTCGCTCTTTAGGGTTGCTATCCAGGGGTGCCGGCTTCTATTTTTATCACGATTTATAGGACAGATCTTCTTATGGCTTAGATCTTGTTGGCCCCTCCCTTAGGGCCGTTCGGCCAGGATCTGGAGGATGGTTTTCGCATCCTTTGCCTCTAGAAGGCGATTCCGTTTGGACTCGCTTCGAAGGAGGGTACTGATCTCGGACAGGAACTGGATGTGGGGTCCGGTACGGTGACTGGGCGAAACCGTCATGATGAAGATCCGGCAAGGGTTTCCATCCAGCGATTGAAACTCTACCGGATGTTTGGAAATACCCACACAGGCGAGAAGTTCTTCTACCGCATCGGTTTTTCCGTGGGGAATGGCAATACCATTTTCCATTCCGGTGGACATTTTGTTTTCCCGTGCCATAATGGCGTCGAGAGCTGCTTTACGGTCCTTTACCTTTCCTGTGCGACAGATGATATCCAATAGTTCTTCGATGATTTCCTGTTTCGTGACGCCTTTCAAACTAGGGGTAACGGTGTCCAGGGTGAGGTACTTTAACAATGACATGTCCATACAGTACGAATCCTCTATTTCACTGTCAAGGGATACACCTATTTTCTTACTGTTTGGTATTTTTCGCAATAGTTTTTTCTTGTAGAATCGTTTATGCTCTTGCGTATGGATAGTGCAGAACGATTCTATAGACAGTTGGATAAACTACAACAGACCCACCCGCCGGTTAGTTTCCGCACAGCTGTCCGGGAAGTACAGAGAGCCTTCGAAGAGGCGATGAGCAATATCCCCGAAACGTTGACAGAGGCCATTTACCTTCATTTCCTCGATTCTTTCAACCATGCGGAGCTTCCCGAGGAAAAATTTGTATCCTACGCATACCGGCTGGGTCCCTATATCGATGTATTCTGGAAGCGGTATGACGAGGAGGAAGATCCCATTCCCGAGGAAGAATGGATCTTCCTGAAAGAAGCCGTATCTGAGGCAGCCGGAGAGATGGATCTCAAACTTCTCACATATATCATGCAGCTCATCATGGATAAGGGGCTGATCTAAACCCGTGAATACTTGACCTGTATCTTAAAGAGGGGTTCGCACAACGTATTAGTTTTACTCTTTAATAAGTGGTGCCAAAATTGTGGCGAAGGTAGCAACTTCAACAATCACCTTACTGCCCGGCGGGTAAGGTTCGGCTGTGCATGGATTCGCAAGGATAAAAGGCCCTTGCAAAACCGTCAGCGAGACCGCCACAATTTTGGCACCACTTTAGATCCCTTCCGGCTCTTCTGGGTGAGGAGTGTCGCTCAGTTCACCACATTCTGGGGCTTCCCCTCCAGGAAGGCCTTCAGGTTCTCTGCGGCGGTGTGCATGAGGCGTTTGCGTGCCTCCAGGGTTGCCCAGGCGATGTGGGGAGTGACGATGCAGTTCTTTGCCTTCAAGAGGGGATTGTCCGCTTTCGGGGGTTCGGTAAAACCTACCACATCGAGAGCTGCTCCTGCAATCACCCCATTGTTCAGGGCATCGGCCAGATCTTCATCCACCACCAGTCCGCCTCGAGCAACGTTGATGAGGAAAGCAGACTTTTTCATGAGCTTCAGGGTGTTCTTGTTGATCATGCCGGTATTTTCCGGGAACAGGGGGCAGTGGAGGCTTACCACATCGGAACGTTTCAGGAGGTCTTCCACCTCGGCCCATTCGAAGGGATAGGAGGGAGGGTTTTGCCTGTAGGTATCGTACGCGAGGATCTTCATACCGAAGGCCCGGCCGATCTCTCCTACACGCCGGCCGATCCGACCGAATCCAACAATTCCCAGGGTGCGGTCGTACAGTTCTATCAGCGGATAGTCCCAGAAGCAGAAATC
Source organism: uncultured Spirochaetales bacterium (assembly GCA_937991975.1). Lineage (GTDB taxonomy): Bacteria > Spirochaetota > Spirochaetia > DTKZ01 > DTKZ01 > DTKZ01. The sequence continues at coordinate 5,282 of CALKLC010000061.1, forward strand.
CGGCTGGTTTGACCATTTTCCTTCTTTTACTACTCTATCGTGATGACCCACATGGTGGCAGAGTTCGAGAAGGAGAGCAAAGGTAAACTGGGCGACATTCACGGTCCCATACTCGGGAATGTTGGTCACCGGGATCCCCTTCTGCCGGGCATACTTGAAGTCTACCACGTTGTATCCTGTAGCAATTACCCCGATGTACTTGAGGCGGGGAAGCTGATCGATGGTTTCCTTTGTAAGGGGGGTCTTGTTGGTGATAAGGACATCCGCGTCCTTACTCCGCGGTACGATATCCGCAGGGTTGATGGTACGATCATACACGGTAAGATTCCCTAAAGCCTCGAACTCGGACCAGGGATTGTCACCTGGATTGAGGGTATACCCATCCAGTACGACAATGTTGATGTTTTTCTTAGCCATGGCCACTCCTTCGAATGAGTTGTATTATGGTTTGTATTCAGAATACGACAGATATATAACAAATATGGGAAAGGATGTCTACAGCTTAGGAGAGAAAAGTATCGCCCCGTGAGGTGCGGGTATTCTTTAAGGGGTATTTTCAGGCACGGTCCGGCATTAATAAAAAGTGGTGCCAATATTGTTGCGGTTTCGCTTAGAATTGTAAAATGAGCTTTCTATGTTTTCAGGCCCTTATCCAATAAGGCCTTGCCCAGGTGAGACAACAAGATCTATGGGGAAGTTTTCCCCCCGCCACAATTTTGGCACCACTTTAGATAGAATGAACCAGGCCGGGCCTTTCGTATCCGCTGCCCGCATTGAAAAGGGGGAGGCCAACTGATTCGGCCGCCAGAGCAAAAGCGGGAATTATTCCCCCAGGGCGTTCAGTATCTCCTCTGCATGTCCTTCTGGTTTCACTTTGGGGAACACGTGAGTGATCCGGTTCTGCTCATCCAGGATGAAGGTGGAACGGATAATCCCGAAAAAGGTCTTTCCGTACATTTTCTTTTCTCCCGCGGCGCCGAACTCCTTGATCACCTTCATCTCTGGATCGGATAGGAGGATGAAAGGGAGCTGATACTTGTACCGGAACTTTGCGTGCTTTTCCACCGGGTCCGCGCTGATCCCGATTACAACCGCACCTTTCTCTGCGATTCGCGTGTACACATCGCGGAATCCGCAGGCCTCCTTCGTGCACCCGGGGGTATCGTCCTTCGGGTAGAAATAAATGACCTTTTTCTTCCCCGCGAAATGGGAGAGCTTTACCTCTTTCCCATCTGCATCCTGTAACGAAAAATCTGCAATTGATTCGCCTATTTGTTTCATGCGTTTAAAATATTGATTTTTCTGTCGTCTGGCAAATTGAGTGAATTTTGGCACCACTGTAAATTTAGTATTGACATACTGTAATAGTACAATTAAAATTGTACTATATGAATAGTACAAATGGGGGAAAAAAGCTTTCGATCCGGTTGGACGGTGCTTCGGGAGTGCCTTTTTACCGACAGATCATCCAGCAGATCGAACAAGCGATCCTCTCGAAACGACTCCTTCCCGGCGATAGACTTCCCACGATCCGTTCCCTCGCGATCGAGCTGAAGATAAACCCCAATACCATCGCGAAGGCATATAACGAACTGGAAATCCGGGGAATCGTAGTTACCCAGGTAGGAAGCGGCACCTATGTCTCAGATAAGGAAATCGATATGGCCGAAAATGAGCGACAGAAAAAAATCGAAGAAAGCATAGCCCGATTCCTTCGGGAAATGGATGCACTAGGAGTCTTGAAGTCAGAGATACCCAGGCTAATCCGTGAGTTTAAGGAGGAAGAATGATCTTGTTCAATAAATCGAGGGATCAGGGGAAATTTCCTCTGATCAAGAATGTGGAGCCTAAAAAGACTCGAAAAGATTTCCGTATGGATGCGGTAGGGTTAGGAGCCCTTGCGCTCTTTGTGGTGTGCGTCGCGATTGGCCTTGCGCTGGGAGGTCGGCCTCCTAAAGCAGAGGTTCTGGGGATCCTCCTGGGAACACCCGTTGCGGCTTCCCTACTCATGACCCTTTTTCCCCGCTGGAGTACAGCGGTAAAGTTTCTCTTAGTGCTGGGATTGCTGGCTGCCCTGTGGCAGTCAGAACAAATGGGGATGGTTCTTGCCGTTGGAGCTGTAGGAGCCCTCGTGGCACCAGCGGTACAAAAGATGGAAGAGTGGGAACGATCTATCGTTCTTCGGTTCGGGAAGTTCCATCGGGTACGGGGGCCGGGGCTTTTCCTCCTGTTCCCCTTGATCGATCGCATTGCTCAGGTGGTGGATCTCCGGATCCGGGTTACGGACTTCTCTGCAGAAACGACTCTGACACGGGATTCGGTCACTGTAACGGTGGATGCCCTTTGCTTCTGGCTCGTATGGGACCCTGAAAAGGCAGTGCTGGAAGTGCAGAACTACGAGGAGGCGGTAATCCTTTCCTCGAAAACAGCGTTGCGGAATGCCATCAGTAAGAACGATCTGTCCACGTTCCTGGAGCGGGGAGAGGAGATCGAAGAGCAGATCCGAAGCGAAGTGGACAGGAAAACTACCGAATGGGGAATCACTGTCCAGCACATCGAAATCACCGATATCCAGATCCCGGAAAGCCTCCAGGTTTCGATGAGTCGATTGGCCCAGATGGAGCGGGAGAAGAAGGGCAGGATCCAGCTGGCAGAAGCGGAGATCGAAACCGCCCGGCGCCTGGTTGAGGCAGCGGGGATCTATGGGGAAAACCGAACCGCATTGCGATTGCGAAAACTAGCAGTGCTGAACGAGGGGCTAAAGGCAGGGAACGGCATGATCCTTATACCGAACGAACTGGCTCGGGAACTCCGCGGGGGCGGGGTTCTTGGATTGGCCGCCCTCGAGGAAGCGAGGCAAACCAATAAGGAAAAGATGAAACCAGACACACAATCCGAAATCCAGGAAGAAGATGACGGGAGTAGTAAACAATGATCCTTGTGGAAGCGAGAGAACTGGTAAAAGACTACACGACGAATGGACTTACGGTGCATGCCCTTCGAGGAATCTCGTTGACTATGGAACAGGGGGAGTTTTCGGCCATAGCCGGCCCTTCGGGTAGCGGGAAGTCTACCTTACTCCACCTGGTGGGATGCCTCGATGTCCCCACTGCCGGTACGATCCGGATCGAAGAAACGGATATTTCCACCCTGTCGAGGAAGGAACTGGCCTTTCTGCGGCGGCGGAAGATCGGCTTCATCTTTCAGGCGTACAACCTGATTCCGGTGCTTACAGCCCTGGAGAATGTATCCTTTCCTCTGACACTGTTGGGGGTTGATCGGAAGGAAGCCCGGCGCATGGCTCTGGAAGCGCTGGCATCGGTGGGCCTGGAGGGGATGGGGAATCGGAAACCGAAAGAGATGTCCGGAGGGCAGCAGCAGCGGGTAGCGATCGCCCGTGCGCTGGTGAAAAAGCCTTCCCTCGTGCTGGCGGATGAACCGACTGCCAATCTGGACTCCCAAACAGGGAGAGAGATCCTGGAACTGATGCTATCGCTGAACCGATCGCTGGGTACCACCTTTCTCTTCTCTACCCACGACAGGATGGTGATGGAGTATGCGAGGCGGCTCGTCCACCTTCGGGACGGCCTGGTGGAACGGGAGGAGCGTCGATGATAAGGAGGGAACTCATCGGGATAGCCTTCCGGAACCTCTCCCGACACAGGGTAAAAACGATCATAACGGTTACGGGAGTGGCGGTAAGTGTGGCCCTCTACATTTTCATGGACGCATGGCTATTAGGGATGAACCTCGATTCAAAGCGAAACATCGTTTCGTACGAAATAGGGGCAGCCAAGATCCAGACCCAGGCTTATTTCGAAAAGAAGGATGATCTACCGATGTACGAAAGCTTCTCTAACTGGAAACCCATCGTGCAGGCCCTGGAGGAAGGAGGGTATGTGGCAGCACCCCGTATGGTTTTTAGCGGCACCCTATACTCCCGATCCGGGTCAGCCCCCATGGTGTTTCACGGAGTGGACCCCAAGGCAGAACGAAAGGTGTTACGGTACAGTAACTACCTGGAAGTGGGGAGATTCCCCCAAGGGGGAACTTTCGAAATGGCTGTGGGATTGCTGGCCGCAGAAAAACTGAAACTCCACATTCCACAAAAGATTACGGTTAAGGAACTGGAAGAGAAATTACTGCGAATGGCTTTGCATCCAGATGAAGAGGCGTTTGTGCGGAGGTTGTATGAACATAAATTGTACAGAACATCAGGAGAAACGGGAAAAAGAGGGGAGGGGCAGCTGGTTGAGGGCGTCTACTTCCTGCGGCGGGATGTATCCCGGGAAGAGTTGAACCGATTCTGGGATCTCCTTCTTTCCTCGGGCGAAAACGATGTCAGGATCTCCACGGTGATCGATATCAAGGAGGAGTCCGGTAAGATCCGGCATGTGTACCAGGTGATGGAGGGGAAAGTGGTGGGGATCATCAATTCCCCCAATCCCAAGACCAACGGGAACGTGGCCTACCTCCCCCTTGATGTACTTTCAGGAGAAGCGGGCCTTCTTCTGGAAGACCAGGTCACGGAAATATTGGTACGGGGAGCTTCCGCAAAGGATGGGTCTCTACCAAAACCCGATGAAACACCGGAGGCGATCGTGGAGTCGTTGAAACGGGTTGGCTATTCTTTACCTCCCACTCTCCGGGTGTATAGCTGGATGGACTATGTGAAGGATTACATCGCTGCATCCCGGCAGGATGATGTGACAACTCGGATCATGATCCTCCTTCTCTTCATCCTTTCCTTCCTGGGGATCGCCAACACGATGCTGATGGCGATCCTGGAACGAACCAGGGAGATCGGCATGATGCGGGCTCTGGGGATGACGGATGGAGAGTTGATTCTATCCTACCTCTTCGAGGCTGGAATGATTGGATTGATCGGTGGGATCGTGGGGATGGTTCTTGGCTCTGTGGCGAATATTCCGATGGTGAACTACGGGGTCGATTACTCCTCCATGGCGCGTGAATTGAGTGGAGATTTCGGGTATCGGATCACTGCCCTGTTCCGTTCAGCCTGGAATCCTGGAACCATTATCGGCTCAGGAATCGTGGCCACCCTCATTTCCGCACTGTTGAGTATCCCCCCTATTCTCCGGGCACTGAAGATGCCTGTCACCGAAAGTCTCCGCTTTGAGTGAGGAGGAGGTCGTAGATGGAGGTAATGAAAGGGCTGGAAAGTAAGGGGAGCCCTATAGGGAGAAAGGCGCGTGGTGGGAGTGGATCTCTCGATCTCCTTCTCATTGCGTATCGAAACCTGAATCGGAACAGGCGGCGCACGATCCTCTGCGTGGTGGCGGTGGCCCTGGCCGTGTTCTTCAACATCTTCATGCAGTCCTGGATCGAGGGGATGTACAAGAGTATCGAGGAAGTGGTACAGACTTTCGAGACAGGGCATCTCCAGCTGGTTTCGAAGGGGTTCGAGGAGGAGAAAGAGTACCTGCCGGTCCAATTTCCCCTGGAAGACGGAAAGGCTGTTGAGGATCTTGTGTCTCGCATCGAAACCCTTCCCGGGGTGAAAGCTGCTCTCCCTCGAATCGTCACTTATGCCTCCCTCTTCGATAGTGTGGTGAAACATGCAATTGTCTGGGGTATCGAGGGTGAGCGGGAGCTGTCTCTTCATCCCTTGAACCTGACGGAACGGGGGAGCGGGATGGTGGAAGGTAGATTCCCCCGAAAGGGTGAAAATGCCTGTGCGGTAGGAGTAGGGTTTGCCGGAAAAGCAGGCATCAGGGTAGGAGATCGACTTCCCTTCAAGATGGTATCTGCTCAATTTTCCGATAAGTTCTGGAATCCCGAAGTGGTGGGGATTTTCAAGTTCGACTACCGGAAGTACGACGAGGGAGTGATCCTCGTCCCTTTTGACCGGTTGCAGAGAATCCTCGTACTGGGGGAAGGCACCCAGCAGCTGTTCATATATCTCGAGGATGCTGCGTACGTAGAGGAAATGAAACAGCCGATCCAGGCCCTTTTAGGTGAAGGTTCTGTAATCCATTCCTGGAAAGAGAATTATTGGGTTGCTTACCTCCGAAACAGCACATTTCTCTTTGTGATTATCTTTTCTGTGTTCCAGATCGTAGCGAGTTTCCTCATTATCAATACGATTGTTATGGTGATCCACGAACGGATCAAAGAGATCGGGATGATGGGCGCTTTGGGGATGACAAGAGGCGAAATCGTACAGGTGTTCTTCTTCGAGGCAGTGCTATTGAGTGTGTTCGGCGCCTTTGCGGGGAGCTTGTTGGGAGGTATCGTGACCTGGATCGGATCCCTATTCCCCCTCGATATGGAAATGTTCACCGGGGGGGGAATGAAGGACTTTCCCATTTCAGGAACTCTCATTCTAACCTTCTCGGTCCAGATTCTGGGGAAAGGGTTCCTGTTCGGAGTAGTGGTCTCCGCTCTCTGTACCCTGTTTCCTTCATTGAAGAGTGCCTTCATCGAACCGGTAGAAGCATTACGGAGATAGAAAAGGAGGTTGCCACCATGACAAAAGGTACACAAGTTCGAGGAGGCTTGGTTCTATTTGCGGCCCTACTGGTAACTTCATTTCTTCCCACCCCTGGCATCGCTCAAGCGCAGGACTCCTCTGGCGGGGTACATCCTGGAGTGCCTTCGGCCGTCGAACTCCTGGCCCGGGTAGATGCCAACGAGGTGTACGATTCCATCACCTACGAAGGAGAGATGGTGATCGAATACCAGGGGAAACGGTTCCTCAAGGTATTCAAAGCTGCCGGCCGGGGAAATACGGATAGTTTCGTGGAGTTCTTGAATCCTGAGGATCGGGGAACCAGGTACTTGAAAAAAGAAGGGCGGTTATACGTGTATTCCCCCGATACCGAGTCCATCATGCTGATCTCGGGGCACCTATTGAAAGAGTCCATGATGGGTTCTGACCTTTCGTACGAGGATACCATTGATAACGACACCCTTTCGGCTCGGTACACGCCCGTTCTTGCAGGGTCCGAGGAAGTGAAAGGGCGGAGAAGCTGGGTGCTGGAACTCACGGCCCGAAAGCGAACAGAGAGTTACCCGAAACGGAAGCTCTGGATCGATGCGGGAACCGGGGAACTTCTCCGGATGGAGATGTATGCTCTTTCCGGGGCAAAACTGAAAGAGTACGAACTGATCCGATCCGAGCGGATCGGAAACCGGTATTTCCCCGTCGAATTTGTGATGCGGGATCTCCTCCGTAAGGATAGCCGGACTTTCTTTCGTATGCGGAATGTGGTACTGGATGCGAGGATTCCGGATTCGGTTTTTAGTATGCGCAACCTCCGCAAGTAGGGGGTTGGGCCGCGAAAGATGATCCCAAGTAAAGGCGTGGAGATGCTGTCCGCGAGAATACAGGAAAAGCAAAGAGAAGTGAAAACAAATCAAAAACAGTGGGAACCACCTCTGCAGGTGCGCCGGCTGCAGTCTCTATTCTGGGTATGGTTGTGCCTGTGGCTCTTCTCCATAGGACAGGGGAAAGCGTTCGGGGATGGCCAGGTTCCGCCTGCGCACAATAGATGGCCCCTTTTGGTGGGACACGGACAAACCCTCAGCAATGATCAGGCGCCGCCTGAGCAAAACAAATTGCGCTTTTCGGTTGTTGCAGATACCACTGTGGAGGGGGCCTGGGTTCCGGGGTATGGGGGAAGTGAGAAGGGAGCGTATGGATTCGAGCAGTACGGGAACCTCCGGCTGGAAGCACCCCTGAAAGAATGGGGAAAGGTGTATGTGGCGGTGAATGTGCTGGCCGCTTCGGGGACTGCTTTGCCTGGGATATCCTCGACATCTATTGGTCAAGGATCTATGGGGCAGGGGTACGGATCCATCGTGGAGCTGGAACGGTTGTACTACCGCCTCGAAACAGAGGCGGTGGATTGGGAAACCGGGCTTCTACGGATCCCCTTTGGGTTTGGACAGGCCTTCAGGCCTATGGACTTCCTCAATCCTCCCAGTCCTCTCCATCCCGATGCCCGGCCGCGGGGGGTCCTGGGAACTCTCTACACGCAGTATCCTTCCGAAACGACTCTTGTAAGGATTTTTGCCGCATCAGGCCCGGATCCTACCCAGACAGACGGTTCCGGAGCTCTGGCCGGGATTTCCGGGGAACTCCATGTTCCTTCTTCCAGTGTGCAGGTTTTGTACGCGCTCCAGGCTCCCCGGACAGGGGAAAAGCGGCCTACCCATCGTTTGGGTCTTTCCTACAAGTGGGACGGAGAGGTGTCGATCACTCTGGATGCTCTCTATACCCTCTGGAGAGATGCCCTGGTCACGAATCGGTGGTACGACCGGACGTGGCATCCCATACTCGGGCTGCAGCTGACGGCAGGCCTGGATGCCTCCTTCGGAGACTTCATCGCTTTCATCCAGTATCTGTACAACGGCTCTGGTCCCCTTGAACCGAAGGATCCTCTTTCCGAACTCTACGATCCCTCGAGGGGAAATTGGAGGGATTTGCCTCCGGACAAGCGTCTTTATAGGTCTGATCTGCCCATCGGTGAATGGAATCGGCGTAACTACCTGTTCGCTTCCCTACTCTACAAGGTGAATGATTACACCCGCCTCAGCCTGAGTAGCACGGTGAACCTGGATGATGGATCCCTGGTTCCCGCGGCTATCCTTGAGCATGAACCGTTCCAGGGTCTCACGGTGCAGCTTGCTCTGCGGGTGTTCCTGGATCCTGCTCTTTGGGGGATCGGCCCAGAGGGGGAGTTGGGCCCCCTTCATACAGGGAAACGGGGAGACTGCTCGGTGAAAGTACGGATCAGGTTCTAAAGAGTGACCGTTTTGCGTTTTCGTTTGAGAACGTATCGGATCAAGCCGTCATCCGGGCGAGGGACATATACCCCGCTCTTCGAACCCGTAAACTCCAGCTGGAAGGTATCTCCCGCTCTGTGAACACGAAACCGTCCAGTACAGGAGGGGCATTGCAAGATTTCCCCATCCTGAATGTCCGGTCTAGGCACGATCAAAGGCCCGCATGCTGGGCAGGATAGAAGCAACCGGTTTTCCCCTGCATGTCCCAGAATAGGGGTTAGTTTATCCGATTTCGCTATCGATAGGAAAAGATCCACCAGATGGGGATCGAACTGTTTCCCTTTCTCTTCGGAAAGAATGGAGAGGGCTTGATCCACAGGCAGGGCAGGCCGATAGGGACGGGGGCTGGTGAGGGCATCGAAGGTATCTGCGATGGCGGTAATCTTTCCCCAGATGGTGATACTATCGCCATCCAGCCTTGCGGGGTAGCCGGTTCCATCCACCCGTTCATGATGCTCCAGGATGCTGTAGCGGATGAGGGGGTACAACGTATGATTCTGCCCGATTTCTCCTCCTACCACGGGATGCTGCCGAACCACCTGAAACTCCTGATCCGAAAGGGGGCCATTCTTATTGAGGATTCCATCGGACACTCCCACTTTCCCTAGATCGTGCACCATAGATCCCAACTCGAGTACGAATTGATAATTCTTGTCCAAACCGTATCGCATCCCCAGGAGAACGCTGTAGCGGCTTACCCTCCAGATATGTCCCCCTGTGTAGGGGTCCCGAGCTTCGATGACAGAGGCCAGGGCGATCAAAGATTTCAAGAGATGGTTGTGGATTTCGATTTTTTTCATTCTACCAATGTACCCTGTAAATGGGATTTCGTCTAATGAGAAAAGAACAGTTTTACCATCGGAAGGTTCGCAGGGACCTCGCCTATGCCCACAGAGCTTCCTGGTTCGTTCCTTTTTAGCTTCTGGCAGGCCAATTGCCCGGGAACAAAATTCTCATACTTCTGGCAAACGGTCTTCCGGCGTGCAAGCGATTGGTTTGAAAGCCCCTGGCGTGCAGGCCCTTGCCGTGATGGATTCCGAAAGGTCAGGAGACGGTTTGTCCTCTGGATCTCCTGGATAAGGGCTTCCTCTTCTTTAGTTTTCTGTTCCTTTTTCAGGAGGTTCACGTACCGGCAAAGGCGAAAGGCCGTTACCAGTTCTTCTGTGGTTAGAGAACCTGTCCATGGATACGCGAAGGATCCGCGGCTCGATCCCGGATGCTTCAGGAGCAGGTCAGGAGGCGGCGAGAAGCCCGGAATCCCGGGCACGGGGTAGAAGAGGGAAATCCCCAGTAGGGTGGGAAGAGGTTGGAGGAACTGGATCTGCTCTACGATCCGTTCCGGCGTATCAGCCTCGAGGCCAGCAATGAAATAAGTGATGGAAGAAGCTCCTCGATTATGGATTTCTTTGACTACGTCGAGGTAGTGGGATAGATCGACCGGGCGGTCTACCTTGAAGGCCGTTTCCCAATAGATCGTTCCAAGGGATAGGTTGAAGCGATGGAAACCGTACTGGATCAGCTGGTCGATACGGGAAGGGTCCAGCAGGAGATAGTCCAGACCGTTTTCTGCGGAAAACAGAACAGAAGGATGGATGGATTTAACCAGCTTTAGAACCTCGAAGAAGTACTCTGGCGCGCAGAGAAGATTATCATCCTCGAAGTTCAGATAGAGGATCGGTTTAGGTGGAAGCTTTCGGATCGCCCGCTCGAAAAGCGAGAGGGGTGTCATGCGAAACTCCCGGCCATGACAGAGATAGTTTGAGCAGAACCGGCACCCTTTGGGGCAGCCTCTGCTCAAGGAAGTGGTTGCCCAGATTTTTTGTGATGTTTCCCTCACAATGGCAACTGTTCCCGTAAGCTCATCCTGTCGGCACAGGTGGTCTGCGCGAATCACTTCGGTTCCTCCCTCGGCCGATGAGCCCTTTTTCCTCATCAGTTGTTCAATCTTTTCCAGTAATAGAGGGACAGTGACTTCCCCCTCCCCTGCTGCCACGTAGTCGAAGAGCGGCCTCTGAGCGGCTAAAGAGGACCGGGCATCGTTCTGTTCGAAAGCTGGGGGGGCCACGTTTTGTGTCGTGTAATACTCGGGGCAGGAACTCGGACCCGCACCCCCTACGGCGAGGAGTGTAGTGGGTAAAAGGGATCGGATCACTCGAGCAAGGGCGACCGCTTCTTCTGCGTACGCGTACGCGAAGGAGGAAAGGAACACTGCGTCAGGTTGAAAGGTATAGATCCTGCGGCCACATTCCTCGAAAGGGGGGCCAAAGTGCTGGAATCGGGTGAAAAACGATAGGGGGCCGAACTCGGTAGGAACCATGTAGGGGAGAAGGTGGGAAGCCTCTTCGGGTAAGGGAATCGTATATGAGCGCTCCTTTTGGGGAAAAAGAAAAAGCTTTACTTCGTGCCTTCTTTCCCTACAGAGATCAGCGACAATTCTCGCGCCCAGAGCGCTCAGGCGATGGGGGGTAAGGTAGAAATCCCGGATCGGGGGGGCAACCACAGCAATACGCATTCCTATTCCATCTTACCCTTTCTGTGAGGTGTCCTCTAACAACCGAACTACTTCTTGTTCTTCTTTTTCGCTCTGTTGACCCGCCTGATCCAGATCCTGTATGGCTTTTTGGGCGGATTGATTGTAGAATCCGAGTTTTCTGATAATAAAAGTGATGGTATCAAGGTACTGGGAGAATTTCTGGAATTCTGAGAGTTGCTGAGTAGCCTGGACCACGGCTGTTAGGTCTTCTGAGCTTTGTCTCGAGGCGAAGCTTAGTCCCTGGATCACTTGTTCTACCTCTTTCATCTACTGGGATTCTTCCTTCAAAACAGGTTGTAGTTCTCCTTGCCCTTCTAAAGAACGCTGAATTCGTTCACCCTGGGATTGGAGGGTGGAATCTACCTCACTGATTACCGTATACAGGTGATGAAACAACTGCTGAGCCTGCCCAAGGTATTCTCCCTGATTCATGGTACGGTCCTGTATAACACCAACTCGAGAGAGGACCTACTTTAGGTTAGTGGGTGTAGTTCGACTTTTCTCAATCTCCCCCTGTAGATCTTCCATGAGCCTACGAACTATTAGACCGATGGCGGCAGATACAGCACCCTGGAAAAGGAACACGACGGCAAAGATGGACCTTCTTTCCGCAAGGGTAGGTACACCAGCTCGAGTTATGAATCATACCATACTCACGATTGAAATGAATACAAGGGAGCCCCGGTAGCCAGGGGAAACGAGAATGCCCGCTGGCGTGATGAAACCCATAAGAAGACCTACTACGGATATGAGGACTGCTGGGTAGATCGTAGTGTTCGGTATGTTCAGGTACCCTACAGCGAGGATCGTAAGGCATAAGGTGCTGAGTAAGCACAGTTGCCAATACACGGTGTTACACCTCCGGGCAACGCCCGCCTGCACAAAGGCTTGAAAGGTAGTAAGCCCATTCTAGAATCACCTTTGAAACCGCCACAATTTTGGCACCACTTAATAAGAGCTTTAGGTTCCTCTCCTTACGTTTTAAATTAGAAAAGGTATGCCCTGGATTCAAGGGTATCTAAGGAAAAAGTTTCTTTTATGGTGGTTGCCCTTTCAAAACTTAGAATGGATTACTATAATAGAATTTATATTTATCAAAGGAGTATCCATGTCCGATCTGTATCGCCTGCGAACCCTCGATTCTCTGCAACGGAAAGGGGTGTATGTGAATGATTATCCAGGTCTCATCATGGACGGTAAGGATATCAGCTATTTCTACTTTCATTTCGAAAAGGAACTGTTCTTTCCTAATGGTGGGGCCGAGGGAAAACGGGGCGGGGCGGCATTGATGGATCGGGTAAACAAACTGGTTGCCGCATACAACGAGGAGTTCGCCCTGGTGGGGTTGGATAAGGAACTCCGTATCTTCTACCTGGACGATCAGGGCTTTTGCATCCTGGGACGGGTGGAGGACGAAAAGGAGACCCTCAGGTTCATGATCAACAAGAAAGAGCTGGTGTCGGACCGTGTGTTTCAGGTGAATCTGAGGAGGATCTATGCGGCCGAGGGGATCGATGGGTTATACCAGGTGCAGAATACAGAGGTAAAAGGGGTATACGAAGGAATCACCAAGTACATATCCCTCTACATGTACGGATGGTTTGGGTTGTTTCGACAGTACGAAACTCTGCAGGAACGGACCAAGGTGTTTCGACAATTCAAGCCTTTCAAAATACCCCTCATCGGCAGAAAAGAAACCCTGAAGAACGCTACGTTCACCCTACA
>CALKLC010000062.1 GCA_937991975.1 uncultured Spirochaetales bacterium
TTGCGGAAGCCTTACGAGAAAGAGGGATTTTGCCGGATGGGGTAGCTGGCTTTAGTCTTGGAGAGTACTCAGCATTGGCCGAAGCAGGTGTCCTTTCGGTAGAGAACACGTTTCGGCTTGTACAGGTACGGGGATCTCTCATGGAACAGGCATCCCGAAAGTGGGATCGTGACGACGGACAGGCGGGTATGGCGGCTGTCATTGGCCTGGAAGCTTCCCGGATAGAGGAAACCCTGCAAGGGATCGAAGAAGTGTATCCTGCCAATTACAATAGCCCCCTTCAGACGGTAATAAGTGGTACAGCCCGGGGCCTATCCCTTGCAGAAGAAAAGCTCAAACAGGCAGGTGCGAAGCGGGTAATCCGGCTCAAAGTATCCGGTCCTTTCCACAGCCCCCTTCTACAAGAAGCGCGGGAGCAGTTTAAGGCAGTGTTAGAAAACGTAGTATTTCAGAACCCTCGTCTTCCGATCTATTCCAACGTTACGGGGAAGCGGATCTCAAGTGGAAAGGAGGCAAAAGAGCTGGCTTCGGAGCAGATTGTTTCCCCCGTTCGGTGGACAACGGTAGAACAGGAAATTAGACTGGACGGGTACGATGAAATTTTAGAGACCGGCCCAGGAACGGTTCTTACAGGTTTATGGAAAGCTTTTTGCACCGATACGGTTTGTATCCCGGTAGGGAAGTGGGAAGAATTAGAAAAATTGTATATAAGAAATGGAGGATAGGATGTTAGTGAAAGGAAAGAATGTATTGATTACGGGGGGTGCCCAGGGGATTGGGAGAGAGATGGTGCTCATGTTTCTCAAGAACGGGGCATCGGTATGGTACATCGATATACAGCAGGGTGATTCCTTTGGAGAATACCAGGAGGTGGCAAGGGCGAATGGTGTAACGGTTGCCTTTAAAGAAGGAAATGTGGCCGATGAAGCGGGCATCACGGCGGTGTGCAAAGAGATTCTTAAAGAATCGGGGGGAATCGATGTGCTGGTGAACAATGCTGGAATCACCAGGGATAATCTTTCTTTTCGGATGAGCAGTAAGGATTGGAACGATGTGCTGGCCATCAATCTTACATCGGCCTTCTATATTTCAAAGGTGGTAGTACAGGACATGTTCATGAAGAAGCGGCCTGGATCGGTTATCAACATTGCCTCTATCGTGGGAGTCATCGGGAACGGAGGGCAGGTAAACTACTCCGCTTCCAAGGCAGGGTTGATTGGATTTACCAAGAGCCTGGCACGGGAAGTAGCCTCCCGGAATATACGGGTCAATGCCATTGCACCTGGATTCATCCAAACCAAGATGACGGACAAGTTAACAGAGGAACAGAAGAAAGCCCTCTTTGTGCAAATACCGATGGGAAGACTGGGGTTACCGGAGGATGTAGCCAAAGCAGCCCTGTTCCTTGCCAGTGATCTTTCCGCTTACATTACGGGACATGTACTGCACGTAACAGGTGGATTGGGGATGTAGCATGGGAAAAAGAAATCGTATCGTTGTAACCGGATTGGGAGCGATCACCCCACTGGGCTTGGATGTTGCCACCACCTGGGAAAGCATCAAGGCAAGTAAGTCTGGCGTTGCTCCCATCACCCGATTCGATGCATCCAACCTTCTCACGAAGATTGCCGCGGAAGTAAAAGGGTTCGATCCTAAGAATTATATGGATGGGAAAGAGGCCCGTAAGATGGATCTTTTTTCTCAGTTCGCTGTGGCCGCAGCCAGGGAGGCAATGCAGGACGCGGGGCTAATAGACAGCACCTTCGATCCTGTGCGAGCAGGGGTGATTCTTGGGGTGGGTATAGGAGGGTTCGAAACAGTAGAGTCCTCCCATACGGTACTTCTGGAAAAAGGACCCAGTCGGGTGCCTCCGCTGACAATTCCAAAGCTTATTGCCAATATCGGGCCTGGGAATGTATCGATTATGCTCAAGCTGGAAGGACCCTGCTTTGCGATAACCACTGCCTGTGCCTCAGGTACGGATGCTATCGGGAACGCAGTGTATTGGCTCGAGAAAGGAATATGCGATTTCGTCCTCACTGGAGGGGTAGAGTCGGCCATCACTCCCTTCGGTGTGGCTGGATTCAACGTGATTCAAGCCCTCAGTACGAAGTACAACGATCGGCCCACCGAAGCATCCCGGCCTTTCGATATGGATCGGGATGGATTCGTCATGGGGGAAGGAGCAGGGATCCTCGTGCTGGAGACTCTGGAGCATGCAAAGAAACGGGGGGCAAAAATCTACGCCGAGTATGGGGGGTATGGGGCTACCTGTGATGCCCATCACCTTACAGCTCCCCATCCGGAAGGCCTAGGCGCGATTGCTGCCATGCGGATGGCATTGTCCGATGCAGGGATTCGACCCGAAGAGATCGATTATATCAATGCCCATGGGACTTCTACCCCTATGAACGATCCCATAGAAACAGCTGCGATCAAAGCTACATTTGGGGAACACGCCTATAAACTGAAGGTTTCTTCCACCAAGAGTATGACGGGGCACTGTTTGGGTGCAGCAGGGGGAATAGAAGCTCTTATCTGCGTGCTGGCTATCAAGGATCAATTCTTCCCGGCAACGATCAACCTGCAGAATCCCGATCCTCTGTGTGACCTGGATTACGTGCCGAATAAGGGAGTCCCTGGCGAGATACGAGCCGCCATGTCCAACTCCTTTGGATTTGGAGGCCACAACGGAATCGTAGTCTTCAAGAAATACGAGGATTAATCCCTCATGGATACAGGATTTCGATCCAGGCTGCTCCGATCAGGAGGGAAACAACCGTGAGGGGAATCCCTACTTTGAGGAACTGGAAAAATCCGAGGCGAACCCCATGCCGCTGGGCCGACTCGGCCACGATAAGGTTCGCGATGGATCCCAAAAGGGTGAAGTTCCCCGCATAGGTGCTGGCCATTGCAAGGGTAACCCACGCTTTCTCCGGCTGGGCTAAAAGACTGATCCCTGGTTTCAAGAGCATCACGGCAGGAACGTTGGAAACCAGATTGCTCAGGACTGCGGCCACCGCAGAAAATGCGAAGGTATTGGATTCGGCAAAGGATGTCAGGTACTCGATGAAGCGGTGAAAGATGGCATCCTGATCGAGAGCTTCGATCAACACGAACAACCCCGCGAATAGGACAAGAAGCGACCAGTCTACATCGTTGAAGATTTTTTCCGGATGTATCCTGCGTGTAACTAACAGGAAAGACGCAGCGAGGAGCCCCGCGAAGGGGAGGGGAACTTTAAAGAGAATCCCCAACAGGAAAATGCTTAGTGCTGCAATGCTTTTCCATAGTAAAGGTGGGTATACGAAACGTCTATGCTGCGGAATGGGGGGGAAGCGATAGGGGGCAAATTCCTTCCGGAAGAAGAACAGGATGATCCCATAAGCAACGGCTAAGCCGATGAACGAAGGCACACTCAGTACACCAAGGAATTTAAAGAAATCGATTCGGGAGGATACCCCGATCATCATGTTTTGCGGGTTGCCAATAATGGTGATGGCGGATCCAATATTGGCCGAAACCCCTAACCCGATAAGGTAGGGGATGGGGTTGCGTTTTAGTTCCAGAACGATGATGGTTATTAGGGGGGTGAACATAAGCACTACCGTATCGTTCAGGAAAAAGGCGGAGAACAAACCTGATGAAAGGATGATGAGGGCCAGGAGCTGTCTTGGAGTTCGGGCAATTCGAGTAATCCTGTCTTCGGCAATCCGGAAAAAACCTGAAAGTTGGAGATTGACAGAAATCACCATCATGGAAAAAAGGAGAACCAGAGTTTCCAGGTCCAGAGCTTTTGCAGCCTTCTCCAGGGAAAGTCCCCCAAAGGCAACCACGGCCACCGCTCCCACAAAGGCGATGGAGGCTCGGTTCATTCGAAGGTAGGGGATCCTTCCAACAGCAATTCCAACTATGGATGCAAGGACGATAAGATCTTGAATCATAAGGAATAGTTAGGATAACAGGAGGTATTTGCCTGCCTCCGTGCAGAGTTCAGAAACTCTCTCCCGAAGGGGAGGAAGGTACGATTCCACTTCTTTCACGTCCTCCCATGTACAGGCATACTCTATTTTGCGAGCCAGTTCGAGAATTTCAGATTCAAGGACTGTACCGCTGATATTGGCCAAACTGTGGGCGGCTTTACGAATTTTGGGCATATTCATTTCCATGAAGCCAGCTTCCAATTCATTCAAAGATTTAGGCAGATCACGAATGAGAATTTTCAAAAGTTCACGGATCATCTGTTGATCACAGTAGTATTTGCGGATCAATTTATCGAATCGAGGATGTTCTTCTACAGCATGCATACCGTCCCCTCCTTTTAAAATTAATGATCCATGCATGGGGGACAAAAATCAAGGGGTACTTGACAGGATGTGCCATAACCACTACTGTAACGCCCATACTGTTTCTACTGATAGAAACATCTTTATAAGGAGCCCTTATGACGACAAAAATCGTTCTGCATGAGAGTGATCTGCCGAGGCAATGGTACAACCTGGCGGCTGATCTACCTGTACCTATGCCACCACCTCTGACCCCTGACGGGAAACCCATTACCCCGGAAATGCTAGCGCCCATCTTTCCCAAGGCTCTGATCGAGCAGGAAGTTTCCCCTAAACGGTGGATCGATATTCCAGAAGAAGTACTTCAGATCCTGGCCAGGTGGCGTCCCACTCCTCTCCACAGAGCCTACTCCCTGGAGAAATACCTGAAGACCCCTGCCCGTATTTACTATAAGAATGAAAGTCTATCCCCCGCAGGAAGCCACAAGCCCAACACGGCCGTAGCCCAGGCCTGGTACAACAAGAAAGAAGGGGTGAAAAAGCTTACCACTGAAACGGGCGCCGGACAGTGGGGTAGTGCCCTTGCCTTCGCCTGTGCGCAGGTAGGCCTGGAATGTCAGGTCTTTATGGTGCGGATCAGTTATGACCAGAAACCCTATCGAAAGATGATGATGCAAACCTGGGGAGCAGAGTGTATTCCCAGCCCTTCGGACCGTACCCAGGCGGGAAGGGACGTGCTGGCAAAGGATCCGAACACTCCCGGAAGTTTGGGAATTGCCATAAGCGAAGCCGTAGAGATGGCGGTAACGGATCCCTCTCATTCCACTAAGTACGCGTTGGGCAGTGTGTTGAACCACGTCATGTTACATCAGACTGTTATCGGCCTGGAAGCTAAGAAGCAGCTGGCTCTGGCAGGCGAAAAGAAGGTGGACGTCCTCATTGGATGCGCAGGTGGGGGAAGCAATTTTGCAGGACTTGCCTTTCCCTTCGTGGCAGACAAGATCAACGGGGCTCAGATCGACATTATCCCTGTAGAACCAGCCTCCTGTCCTACTCTTACGAAAGGCCCTTACCTGTACGATCTGGGAGATTTTTCCGGCATGACACCTTTACTACCCATGTATACGCTGGGGCATACTTTTGTTCCCGCACCCATCCATGCCGGAGGTCTCCGGTACCATGGGATGGCCCCTCTTGTGTCGCAGGCTGCCCGCCTGGGTCTAATCAGGCCAGTCGCAATCCAGCAGCTGGAGTGTTTCCAGGCTGCTCTCACCTTTGCCCGAACAGAGGGGATCATCGTTGCACCCGAGACGAGCCATGCAGTAGCCAGTGTCATCCGGGAGGCGGAAAAAGCGAGGGAAGAGGGGAAAGAGAAAGTGATCGTTTTCAACCTTTCGGGACATGGATTGGTGGACCTAAAGGGGTACGACATGTTCATGAGGGGAGAATTATCCGATTTCGAACTGCCCATGGCTGAAATCGAAAAGAATCTGGAAGCCATCAAAAGCTTCCCAAAACCAGAACCCTTAGGGACAAAAGGATAGGTTCAGAGAAGGAGTCGTTATTTTCCATTGTTTTCAGCCCCTCTTGAGTGGAGGGGCACTTTTCTTTACAATTCTTTCAATGAAGCTTCCTTTTACAAAATATGGAGTTCCACAGGTAATCATCTATCCTGGTATCCTTCTGGTAGGGATGATCCTCCTATTCGTCTGGGTGAAATCGAGCCACATCCTTTTTGTTTTAGAGGGGATCCTGGGGGTGCTGTTTATCTTTTGTCTCGCATTTTTTCGGGATCCGGCCCGTGAGGTTCCCCAGGATGAAAAGGTTCTTCTGTCTCCTGCCGATGGGACGGTCACGGATATCGAAGAAGTCACTGATTCTCCGTTGGGAGTGCCTGCCGTACGGGTCGGGATCTTTCTAAGTGTTTTCAATGTGCACATCAATCGAGCTCCCTGTACGGTCCGGATAAGCCGGGTCGAATACCGTAAAGGGACTTTCAAGAACGCTATGTCTCCAGAATCGGGCAAGGTGAACGAGTCTAACGATGTGTACATGGAGCGACTGGCGGATCCAAAATCTCCCCTTCTGGTACGACAGATCAGTGGCGCCATCGCTAGAAGAATCGTATGCGCTGTTTCACCGGGAGAAACCCTGCAGCAGGGAGAACGATTTGGGATGATCAAGTTCGGTTCCAGGACTGAACTGTACGTGCCTGCGGAAGGGAAGGCAACAGTGGAAGTGAAAGTGGGAGACAAAGTGAAGGCAGGACTTTCGAGTCTTATCCGGTATCGTGATTGAAGGTACCAGAAAACAAATCGGTAGGTGATGCATGGGAAAACTCCGACAACTGCTAAGACGAAAAAATAGAGAAACCGAAGGGAAACCCCCCAGGCAACGGTTACGCTACATTGCGATTCTTCCCTCTCTGATAACATTAATGAATGGAGTCTCAGGGTTCATCGCTATTAGTTATACAAGTCGGGCTGCCAGTTTCGAACGGCCCTTGAACAACCGGTTCGGACTAACCTTTTTTGCCATGGCAGGCTACATGGTCTTCCTGGCCATGGTGGCAGACATGCTGGATGGTCGGGTGGCCCGGTTGAGCAAATCTACCACAAGCTTCGGCGGACAGCTGGATAGCCTTTCTGATGCCATCAGTTTCGGTGTAGCTCCTGCGTTTCTTATGCTGAAGGTGATGGAACTGAAGGTGAGGAGCCTTTCTTTTCCTTCGCTATTCTTGCAAGGGTTGGTGTTAAAGACCGTTGGACTTTGCGCAGTAATGTACGTATGCAGTACCATCATTCGATTGGCCCGGTTCAATGTAGAGAACGAAGAGGATGAAAGTGCCCATATGCAGTTCTCAGGCCTTCCTTCTCCTGCAGCCGCTGGAGTAATCGTGAGCCTGGTGGTCTTTCAACAGGATTTTTTGCCCAAATTCCTCAGCCGTTACGAAAGGCTCTATGCGTGGGTGGATGGGGCTATCTACTGGATCCTCCCCTTTGCAACGGTAGGAGCCGCGGTCCTGATGGTTACCAGAGTCCGGTACCCTCATATGGTGAATGTATATTTCAAGGGGAAGAAACCTTTCTCCAGTTTCATCTGGGCTTCGGTGGCCATCCTGTTTGCCGTGTGGAATCTCCAGCTCGCTAGTGTACTGGGGTTCTGTGGGTATGCTGTATGGGGGAGCCTCCGGGCATGGGTCCTTCATTCCAGGCAAAAGCGGCAGAAAGAAGAGACTGAAGTTCCCCATCCCGTAGTCCCTACCTGAGTGACCTTAGCGTACCCTGATCGTATCTATTCCGGCAGGTTTTTGACCATTATCAGGAAGTGATTTTCTCTAAATATACCGGTAGATCCAGCACTGTGGGAATCGAAGGGATTCCCACATCTGTATGTTTTCCCTCTTCATCTACCAGAAGGGGATGTCCACCCAATGCCTTAAAGGCAGTTAAATAGGGGGGTAGATCGTCAATAAACAGGACTTCTTCGATCCGGGTGCCGAGCATGTGTGCCGCTTGACGGTACGCTTCTGGATAGGGTTTGCCTCGAAACTGATTGAACCGGATATCTAACACTGCATCGAAGTAAAAACGTACCTTGAGACATTCCAGTACCCGTTCTGCATGTTCGATGGGGGAATTGGTAAGGATTGCCTTGGGATAGGGCAGTTGACTCAGCATCTCCGCCAATCTAGGGTCGTAAGATAGAAAGGAAGACACATTCTGCGGATGCACTTCTACAATGTATTCTTCTATATCATGGAATCCATACACTTCCCGAAGCCATTGTAAGGTGGTACCGTGTCTGCGAGCGTCGGTTTTCCGCAGCAGATGGGCTTCCTGTTCCGATATCCCCAGGTAGCGGGCCGTAAAAACAGTCATTCGCCGATCGATTTCGCGATCCAGTCCGGAGGATGCAGGATAGAGTGTATTATCCAGATCGAAAAGTATTGCCCGAATCATCGGGCTATTTAATCATAAAGGTTAAAGGAGACTCAAGGTATCACGAGGGGGGAGGAACGATCAGGATGGATGCTTCCTGCCCATCTTTGCTTTTGCTCCATTCCTTGTTCAGAGGATCGCGTGTGCGTTTGCCATCTTTGTAGAAGGCATAGTAATAGGTACCTGGTAGCAAGGGAAGGGTAAGGGTATACAATCCTGGCCTTACCTCTTCCATACGGTAGAGGTAAGGATCCCATCGGGCGAAAGATCCGGTTAGGTAAATATCTTTTCCTGGCTCTGCCTTGAAATAAAATACTACCCGTTGCTCAGCCGGGTGTACTAGAGGGCTTCGAAGACTCCGATTCACGTCTTCTCTGGGAAACTCGAGGCGGGAGATGAAAACACCCTGGAGGTCCTGATAGGCATTAGGGTTTAGAGGATCCGTGATCCATAGGCCGTCTACAATCAGTCGGTAATCCAGGTGACTCATTCCCTCTTGAATGGGGTATGCAAAAAATAGAACATTCTTGTCGTTCCGCTGGAACATGTGGACCTTTCGGAACTCCTCGTGCAGGAATGCAATCCCTACGTATCGAACAGGGGTTTGGGACTGGAAGGTAAAAAAGGCATACCCATTGTATACATGGGGAGGCTCTGCCTTAAGGGTACGCATCACCTTTATATGAAGATCGCTCTCCAGATCGGCTGCAGTAGAGAGGACTCTTATGCTCAATAATAGAAGTAAAAGTTTCGTGTATTTGGCCATTGTCTGTTTCCTGATATCTTATTAACATGAATTTCGGAAGAAGTTATCTACAGGTAAAGCATCTTCGGCAGTAGCCGAAAATGACGTAAAGGATTCAAATGCCTCGAGTGGAAGATATCGAACAATTTGCCACTAGACTTTATGAAGCGGGCCATGAGCCGGAAGTACTGGCCGAAAAGGGAGAAACTTTAGAGCCAGTTACCAGACCGGAGGAAGGTCTTTCTGCCGATTTGGCCGAATTGTTCGAAGGAATCCCGCTGGAGGAACCTGAAGAGACCCTTTCCTCAGAGAAAGTGCCCGAAGAACTAGAAGAAACTCCGTCGGGATTGGAAGAAGAGGCGCCATCCGAGACCTGGGAAATCCCTTCCGAATCGGTCGAATCCCCGGAAGACCTCGAATCCCTCGAAGACATTTTTAAGGGTACCGAAGAAGCGCCCCCATCAGAGCCTGTGCCTGCATCTGAGGAAGGTTTCCCTCTAGAAGAGCAATTCCCATATGAAGAAGAGATTGCACCAGAAGAAAAGGAGGCTGTCGAAGAAAAAGGGTTTTCGTTGGAAGAGTTCGAAATGCCGGAATTCCCTTCTGTTGAAGAGGGTGAGGAGATTTCACCAGAAGAGGTGCCGTCATTAGAAGGAGAAGGAGAAGGAAAGGCTGCGCCCACAGAGGAGATCACACCCATAGAGGGGATTGTATCTGAAGAGGAGGGGGCACCCGGAGAGGAGGTTGTGCCAGAAGAAAAGGAAATCGAAGAGTTTTCCTTTCCAGAAGAGCCCCTATTTGAAGAAGGTTTCTCCTTCGAAGAGGAAAAAGCAGAAGCAGAAGCAGAAGCAGAAGCAGAAGCTTCTATCCAGCCGCCTCCAGAAAAGGAAGCCCCCCCTGAGAAGGAGGGTGAAAAGGAAGCAAGTGAATTGGAGGAAATCTCTCTCGATGAACTGGGAGGAGAAGAGTTCAGTCTGGGAGATTTCGGCGCAGAGTTCGGCATTCTGGAGGCAGAGGAAAAAAAGGAAGAGGAACCTTCCATCAACATTCCGGCAGGAGCTGCGGAGGTCATTGCAGCGGTTGCGGAAGAGGAGGAGTTCTCCCTTTCTGATGATGAGTTCGATCGATTCAAGAAAACACTTTCCGATCTCCCATTGAACCTAAGACGAGCCATCGAAGAGGTTATCGGAGGAAATAAGGCAACGGATGAAGACCAGATCAAATTGATCCGATACCTCCTCGCTGGTGAAAAAATCTCCACGATCGCTTCCTTCACGGGGAAGTTGTTGGGCCGTCCTCTAAGGATCCCTAAAGGGTATGAGAAACGTACGGGATTGGCCTACGAAGCGGAAAAGGAGACCTTTGCGTACGTTCTTCGGGAGAAGATCCTTCCCATCCTTCGGTTGGCCGTCGCTTCTGCATTCGCTACAGCTCTCTTATTCTATGGAGCGTACCTGTACATTTACCGACCCCTCTACGCTCGATCCCTCTTCCGGCAGGGGTATGCACTGATCGAAGCGGATCGATACCGGGAAGGGAACGGTTACTTCGATCGGGCATACCGGATGTGGGGCGACAAGGAATGGTACTTTCGGTATGCGGATCTCTTCGTAAAGAAGAAGCAGTATGCGCTTGCCCAGGTTAAGTACGAAGAGCTCCTTGCCCAGTATGCAGACTATATCCACCCTAAAACTAAAATCTGGACAGAGCGCAAGAAGGATTCCTATTTCGAACGGGGAATCCTGGCCTATGGAGATCTGGAATCACGGGTACTGGAGAACTATGAAAAGGCAGACAAAATTCTAAAAAAACTTCTGAATGTGGATCTGTACCACTGGAAAGGGCTTCTTGCACTTGGGGATAACTACATCCGATGGGCAGAGGTTGATCCAGACAGGTACCAGGATGCTAAAAAAACCTTTGGAATCCTCCTGCAGCGGTACGGGGATAGGGATACGATTCTCTTTCGGTTTCTAGAACTCTTCATTCTTACAGATGAGTTTATGGAAGTGAATCGATTGAAAGAATACTTCGAAAAGAAGGAAAAACTCGAAGTCGATGTGGAGCGGTACGCAATGCTGGGCGGATATCTTATCGACAGGGGCAAGATGGAGGATGTGCAGTCCATCCTCTCGCGGGCAATGAAAGCAAATCCCCAGGTTGCCGAAGTCCATTATCAGTTCGCCCGGCTTTTCCGGGCTACGGGGAAGACGCGTGATGAGCGGATTGCCCTGGATCGCACATTGAGTCTCTACCTGGAAAAGGAAAAGCAACAGTCTCTTACCCGTAAGGAGGTATGGAAACTGATCGATACGTATCGAAGGGACGGGGAATACCGACTCAATAGGCGCGAGGTCCTGGATGCCGAAAGATCCTTTCAGGAAGGGATCCGAAGATACGAAGAAGCACTGACAACTCAATTGTTGAAACCCAACCCGACCCTAGGCCTCCTCTATGTTGGGCTGGGGAACCTGTACTATTACGAAGGACAGAAGTTTAAGGAAGCATTATATCAGTATACGAAGGCAGAAGCTTCCTTCATACACGATCCCGAAGTGTCCTATCGAAAAGGGTATGTTCAATATTTCCTCGGCAACTATGAGCAAGCGATCTTCGAGTTTCTGAAGACTGAAACGAAATTCTCCGAAGAGCGGAATGTTCTGTTTGCATTGGCGAATGCACTCTATCGAAGGAACAATTATGCAGCTGCTGCGGGCTACTACCGGTATCTGGCAGAAAAATTGACGTTGGACCGAAGCAAGGTTCGCTTCCTTGAACCTCATATCAAACCGGAAGATCGCGCGTTGGTGTTAAACCTGATGAAAACCTAC